>CAMLHI010000132.1 GCA_946479705.1 uncultured Oxalobacteraceae bacterium | reverse complement strand
TCGAACCCAACAGCGCGGCCAGCCTGTGCGCCGGCATCGACGCCGTGTACGCGCAAGGGCTGGAAGCGCGCTCGCAGGCGGCCCGGCACAAGGCCTGCGAACAGTACGAATGGAAGCACATCATGCCGCAGCTGATGCGCCGCTATGCCGGGCTGCTGGCCGCGCGCGAACGTGCCGATCTCGAGACGGAGCCGCTCTGTGTCCCCGAGTGAGACGGGCGGAGGGCGGGCGCCGCTGTGCGTGGCCATCCACGACGTGGCGCCGGCCACCTGGCCCGCCTGTCTGCGCCTGCTGCACGCGGTGCGCGAGGTGGCCGATATTCCGCTGACCTGGCTGGTGGTGCCACGCTTTCACGGCAATCCCCGGCGCGACCTGGCCTGCGAAGCGATGTTAGGCGCGCTGGCGGAGCAAGGCCACGAGCTGGCGCTGCACGGCTACACGCATCTTGATGAGGCCGCGCCGGCGGCCACGTGGCGCCGGCGTCTGCAGCGCCAAGTGCTCACGCAAGGGGAGGGGGAGTTTGCCGCCATCGGAGCCGATGAAGCGCGGCGCCGCATCGAACTGGGGCTGGGCTGGTTTCGCCAGCGCGGCTGGTGCGCGGCCGGCTTCGTGGCGCCGGCCTGGCTGCTGGGCGCGCCGGCCTGGGCGGTCTTGCGCGACTATCCCTTTGCCTACACCACCAGCTACACGCGTTTTTTCATTTTGCCGGGACGGCGTGCGCTGCTGTCGCCGGCGCTGGTGTACGCGGCGCGCAACCGCGCCGGGCGTCTGGTGTCGCCGCCCGCGGTCAGCGTGCTGGCGGGCGCGCTGCGCCATGCGCCGCTGGTGCGCCTGGCCCTGCATCCACGCGACGCACAGTATCCGGCGCTGCTGCGGCATGCCCAGCGCCTGCTGCTGCACCTGCTCGACAGCCGCGAAGCCATGACCAAGGCCTCCGCGGCGGCGCGCTTCGGCGCACGGCTTACCAGTATGGCCCCCAGTATCCGCCCATCGCCCAGTGACGCCGTCCGAAGCCGGCGTAGTACGACGGACCGTAGCGCTGAAGGTCATCCTTGGCGTTGAGCTGAAGGACACAATTGCGCCACTGATCGGAGTTCTCTTGGTAGCCGAGCCGGGTGCAGGCCGGGCCATACTGCTGCATCATTTGTTCGACGTCGGCCTGCGCGCGCGCGGCTTTTTCCTGCGGCGTGGCGCAAGCGGATAACAGCGCTGCCGCGCCCATCGCAATCAACAAGGTTCGCATAGCAATCTCCCTGACAATCACAGTGCAGCGCCTGGGCATGCCGTGCTGCAGCATGCCTCAAGCGACAGGTGAAAAACCATCATACACCGCTACGTACGCGCGCCTGGTCCGCTTGCCGCGCTCCTATTTTCGCCTGGCGGCTGCGTCTCGGGAATGAGCGGGGCGCGGCCTTTCTAGCCCGTGCACCGCGCAAACAAATCCGAATAATATTCGCTTGCCCGACCCTCCGGGGTCAGTGCTCCCATTGGTACATCAGTCGGCTTCCACACCGTTGCCCTCTGGACGGATCGAGCTGGCGCAAGGCGGACTCATGGAACAATGGGAGCACTGACCCCGTGGTGCCGAATTTGATTCGGCGCTCGCTCATCCGGGTGCATCGCAGTGCCGTTCGACCTCATCAGGATAGGGCAGCTGGCTTTCATTCATTTCGAATCCGAACAGCGTCAATTTGTTTGCGCTGCTTTCATGTTCTCTGGCAAACTGCGCAGCTATTCAACAGCGGGGGGATGGCATGGCCAAGCAGGGACTCAGGGTCTGGACGCGGCGAGCAGGGCTGGTGCTGCTGGCGCTCGTGGCACTCGCCGCGCTGGCGATCTGGATGTTTTTAAGAGGCAGCCTTGCTACCCTCGATGGCGACATCAAGACCCCTGGCCTGAGCGCGACTGTGACGGTAGCGCGCGACGCGCGGGGCGTCCCCACGATCAGTGGCGCCGACCGCACCGACCTCGCCTATGCCACCGGTTATGTCCACGCGCAGGAACGCTTCTTCCAGATGGACTTGCTGCGCCGCGTCGGGGCGGGCGAGTTGGCCGAGCTGTTCGGGCCGAAAGCCTTGCCGGTCGACCGTGCACACCGCCTGCACCGTTTCCGCGCGCAAGCCGAACGCACCCTGCAGGCCATGAGTCCCGACGAGCGTAAAATGCTCGACCGCTACGTCGCCGGCGTCAACGATGGCCTGAACGCGCTCGCCGCCCGGCCGTTCGAATACGCCCTGATCGGCCAGGTCCCGCGGCCCTGGAATGCCGCCGATTCGCTGCTGGTGGTGTGCGCCATGTACTTCGACCTGCAGGACAATCTGGCCCCGCGCGAACTGGCGCGTGGCTGGCTGATGGATAACGCCAGCGCGGAACAGCGCGCCTTCCTGTTGCCCGAATCGAGCGAGTGGGACGCCCCGCTCGACGCCGACCGGATCGATGCCAGCCCCGCGCCTATCCCCGCTACCGCCCCGGCATGGTGGGGCTTCGCGCGCAAGGGGCCGTCCCCGGTGCTGGCCTCGCGCGACTTCACCGATGCCGTCGGCAGTAACAACTGGGCGGTGGCGGGCAGCCGCAGCAGCACCGGCGCCGCCATCGTGGCCGACGATATGCACCTGAACCTGCGCCTGCCGAACATCTGGTACCGGGTGGCGCTGCAGTTTCAGGACGCCGCCGGCACGCCGCGCCGCACGGTCGGCGTTACCTTGCCGGGCGCGCTGCCGGTGGTCATCGTGGGCAGCAACGGCCATCTGGCCTGGGGCTTCACCAACAGCTACGGCGATTATCTCGACTTGATCAAGGTCGGCAGCGATCCCGTCAAGCCCGGACAGGTGCGCACGCCGGGCGGCTGGGAGACGCCCGCGATGCACAGCGAGACCATCCTGGTCAAGGGCGCGCCCAGCGAAACCATGGCGGTGCGCGAGACCGCCTTCGGTCCGCTCACCGAGGTCGCCGGCAAAACCTACGCGGTGCACTGGCTGGCCCATCGCCCCGAGGCGCTCAATGCCAATCCACGCAAGCTGGAGACGGCCGACAGCGTCGAGGAAGCCTTGAAGATCGCGCCCACGCTCGGCATCCCGGCGCAGAATTTCGTGGGCGGCGACGACAAGGGCAATATCGGCTGGACCGTGGCCGGCATGCTGCCGCGCCGTGCGCAGCATGGACAAGCTTCGACCTATCCCCTGGCTGCGGATGGCGCCACCTTCGACGGCATCCTCAGCGCCGAGGAGCATCCGCGCCTGTTCAATCCGCCCGGCGGCCAGCTCTCGACCGCGAACGGCCGCCAGTTGAATGGCCTTGATGCGCAACTGATCGGCGATGGCGGCTTCGACATCGGCGCGCGCAACCATCAGGTGCGCGATGGCTTGCGCGCGCTGGGCGACAAGGCCGATATCGCCGGCGTGTACCGGGTCGCGCTGGACGACCGCGCCCTGTTCATCGCGCCGTGGCGCGAGCGCGCCCTGAAGGTGCTCGATGCCGATGCGCTCAAGGGCAGGCCGCAGCGCGCCGAACTGCAACGCCTGCTCAAGGAGAATTGGGATGGCCACGCCAGCGTGGGCTCGGCCGCCTACCGCATCTCGCGCAACTTCATGTGGACCATGCACGACATGCTGTACGGCGGCGCCGCGGAGGACCTGGCGGCGCTGGGCGACAAGGTGACGCTGGTGCTGGCCAGTTCGCGCTGGCCGGCGGTGGTGGCGCGCCTGGTCGATGAACAAAACGCGGCCTGGCTGCCGCCGGCTTATGCCGACTGGCGCGCGGTCCAGCTGGCGGCGCTGGACCGGGTGGCCGCCGACCTCACCGGCGACGGCACCCGGCTGGCCGATGCCACCTGGGGCGCACGCAACACGATCGCCATCGCCCACCCGATCGCGCAAGCCGTACCGGCGCTCAAGCGCTGGCTGAGCATGCCGGCCGACCGCGTGCCGGGCGACGCCAACATGCCGCGCGTGGCCGGGCCGGCGTTCGGCCAGTCCGAGCGCATGACGGTGTCGCCGGGACGGGAAGAGCAGGGGGTGTTCAATATGCCGGGAGGGCAGAGCGGCCACCCGCTGTCGCCGTATTTCGGCGATGGCCAGGCCGACTGGGTGAAGGGCAGGCCCACCCCGCTGTTGCCGGGGCCGCCGCGCCACACGCTGCGCTTCGTACGCTAACGACCGCGTTCAGCGCAGCGCCAGCGCGAGCGCGCTGGCCTTGTTGAGCATCAGGGTGATCGATTCCTGCGGCGAAGGATGGCCGAGATAGAAGCCCTGCACCAGATCGCAACCGTATTGTTCCAACAGCAGCAGCTGCTCGTCGGTTTCCACACCCTCGGCCACCACCACCATCTTCAAGCCGTGCGCCATCGCGATGATGGCGCGCGTGATGGCGGCGTTCTCGGAATCCTGCGGTAGCCCACAGATGAAGCTCTTGTCGATCTTCAGCGCGCGCACATCGAAGCGCTTGAGGTAGTTCATCGACGAGTAGCCGGTGCCGAAGTCGTCGATCGACAGGTACACGCCGACGGCGCGCAGCTGCTCAAGGGTCGACATGGTGGCGCGCGCGTCGTCCATCAGGGTGCCCTCGGTCAGCTCCAGTTCGAGCAGCTTGGGATCGAGCCCGGTGTCGTGCAGGGCCGACATGACCATCTGCGCCAGGTGCTCGTCCTTGAACTGCTTGGCCGACAGGTTGACCGCGATGCGCACCGCGCGCCCGGTCTGGCGCTGCCATGCCTTGGCCTGGTGGCAGGCCGCGCGCATGACCCATTCGCCGATCGGCACGATCAGCCCGGTCTCCTCGGCCAGCGGAATGAATTCGTTGGGCGAGACGATGCCGCGCTCCGGATGGCGCCAGCGCACCAGCGCTTCGACGCCGACGATCTCGCCCGAGCGCACGTCGATCTGCGGCTGGTACAGCAAATACAGTTCCTGGTTCTTGAGCGCCTTGCGCAAGCCTACTTCAAGCTTCACATGACTCATGATCTGCATGGTCAGCGACGAGCTGTATAGCTTGGCGTTGTTCTTGCCGCAGTTCTTGGCGTGGTACATGGCGGTGTCGGCGTACTTGAGCAGCGAATCGCAGTCGTCGCCATCTTCCGGGAACAGCGAGATGCCGATGCTGGCGGTGACGAAGATCTCGTGGCCGTCGATCAGGAAGGGCCGGCGCATCGCATCCTTGACCCGGTGCGCCACGTTGAGGGCGTTCTCGACCCGGTCCAGGTCGGGAATCAGGATGGTGAATTCGTCGCCGCCCAGGCGCGCCAGGTTGTGGGCCTGGTCGCCGCGCGAGACCAGGTCGCTCGGGCGGATGGTTTCGCGCAGGCGCTCCGAGACGATCTTGAGCAGGTTGTCGCCGACGTTGTGGCCGAGCGTGTCGTTGATGCGCTTGAAGCCGTCCAGGTCCATGAACAGCACGGCAAACTTCTTGTTGCCGATCTTGGAGCGCTGCAGCTCGCGCTCGAGCGTTTCGAGGAAGGCCTGGCGGTTGGGGATGCCGGTCAGGCTGTCGCAATAGGCCAGGCGGCGGATCTGCTCTTCGCTGCGTTTGCGCTCGCTGATGTCGCGCACCAGCCCGAGCACGGCGCCCACGCCGGTGGCCACCAGGCGCGCTTCGAAGTGATGGACTTCGCCATTGCGCAGCAGCTCATAGTCGACCGAGCGGATTTGCTCGGTATCGAGCACGATCTGCATCTGCTCGATCAGGCGCTCGGCGATGTCGCGCGGGAGCACTTCGGCGATGTGCTTGCCCAGGCAGTGTTCGTGCGGGACGGCGGCGCCGGCGTCGTGGCCTTCTTCGTAGTCGAGATAATAGCCGTCCTTGCTGAGCCGGAAAAAGGTGTCCGGGATGGCGGCCAGCACGGCGCGGTTGTGGGCATCGGCCAGGCGCAGGCGCACGATGGCGTCCGAGGCGCGCAGCACGTACAGCACGCGGTGTCCGAGGATGGGCCAGTTGATCGGCTTGGAGACGAAGTCGGTGGCGCCCACTTCATAGGCGCGCGTGACCGCTTCGATGTCGTCGCCGCCGGTAACCATGATGATCGGTACCGGCGCGGCCGTCTCCAGCTGGCGGATTTCGCGGCAGG
>CAMLHI010000131.1 GCA_946479705.1 uncultured Oxalobacteraceae bacterium | reverse complement strand
GCCTTGCTGGCGCGCCAGTACCAGCGCCTGGAAAGCGCGCCCGCGATCGCACGCCGGGCCGGCGGCAGCGCCGGCGCCGAGCTGACCGCCAATACCGTCAGCATGCTGTTCCTGACCAGCCAGGACATGATCGACGACGCTTCCGAACTGCTGCGCCAGAACCGCCTCGACCTGCGCGCCGCGCAGAACCGCGCCAGCTGGATCGTGCTGGGCAGCGTGCTGCTGCTGGCGGGGACGATCATGGCTTGCATCGTGATCGTCCGGCGCCGCGTGCTGCGTCCGGTGGCGGCACTGCAGGCGGTGACGGAGCAGGTGGCGCGCGGCGAACTGGGGCTGCGCCTGCACCTGGCCGAGGTCAACGAGATCGGCCAATTGGCGGGCAGCTTCGACCGCATGACGGCGCAGCTGGAAGAGTCGCGCGCCCAGATGCTGGCCGAGAACAGCGAGCGGCGCAGCGCCCAGCAGGCGCTGGAGCGCTCGATGGCCAGCCTGGTCGAGAACAGCGCGGCGCTGGCGCGCGCCCGCTCGGACATCCAGGCCATCATCGACCACACCCCGGCCCTGGTGGCCTACTGGGACAGCGATTTGCGCAATGTGTTCGCCAACCGCACCTACGAAGCGTGGTTCGGCGTGGCGCCGCGGCAGATCGCCGGCATGCACCTGCGCGAGGTGATCGGGGCCGAACGCTATGCCGAGCTCGAACCCCGGCTGCAGTCGGTCATGGCGGGCAATCCCGAGCTGTTCGAGAACGCCGTGCGCTTCGACGACGGCACCGTGCGCGAGCTGCTGTTTTCCTATGTGCCCGACCTCGCCGACGGCAAGGTGCGCGGCTGCTATGGCTTCATCAGCGACATCAGTCAGCTCAGGAGCGCCCAGGCCGGGCAGGCGCGCGCGCTGGCGCGGCTCGAAGGGGTGGTCGACGCGGCCATCGATTTCGCCATCATCGCCACCGGCCTGGATGGCACGGTCGAACTGTTCAGCCGCGGCGCCGAGCGCCTGCTCGGCTACCGCGCCACCGAGGTGGTCGGGCATGCCAACCTGGCGCGCTTTCACCGCGTCGACGAGGTGGCGGCGGTGGGACGCGAGCTGAGCGAACGCTTCGGCCGGCCGGTCGCGGGCTTCGACGTGTTTGTCGAAGGGGCCCGCCACGGTCAGTCGGAAACGCGCGAATGGACCTATGTGCGGCGCGACGGCCAGCAGGTCGAAGTCAGCCTGGCGGTGACGGCGCTCAGCGATGCCCACGGCAAGCCGATCGGCTTTTTGGGCGTGGCCACCGATATCGGCAAGGACAAGGCGATCCTGCGCACGCTGGCGGCCGCGCGCGACGAGGCCGAGGCGGGCAGCCGTGCCAAGACCGAATTCCTGGCCAATGTCAGCCACGAGATCCGCACTCCCATGAACGCCATTCTCGGCCTGCTGCGCATGCTGCAGCAGAGCGGCCTGACCGAGATCCAGCGCGGCTATGCCGACAACACCCATACGGCGGCACGCTCGCTGCTACGGCTGCTCAACGATATCCTGGATTTTTCCAAGATCGATACAGGCAATATGCACCTGGAAAGCGCGCCGTTCTCGCTGCGCGGGCTGGCCGAGGAGCTGCGCGCGCTGGGCGACTCGCTGGCCGCCGGCAAGCAGCTGGCGCTGCACCTTGCGCTCGATCCTGCCTTGCCGGCGACGGTGATGGGCGACCCGCTGCGGCTGCGCCAGGTGCTGCTCAATTTGCTCGGCAACGCCATCAAGTTCACCCCGCGCGGCGAGGTGCGCATCGAACTGGCGATGAAGGATGGGCGCGTCGAATTCGCCGTGCAGGACAGCGGCATCGGCATGGCGCCGGCGCAGATGACCGGCATTTTCGATGCCTTCAGCCAGGCCGAGGCCAGCACCTCGCGCCGCTTCGGCGGCACCGGCCTGGGACTGGCGATCAGCCATCGCCTGGTGCAACTGATGGGCGGCGCGCTGGAAGTGAGCAGCGTCGAGGGCGCCGGCAGCCGCTTCTGGTTCGCGCTGGCGTTGGCGCCGGCCCAGGCCCCGCTGGCGCCGGCGCCGCCTGTTCCGGCCGGCGCGCCCAGGCTGGGCGGCGTGCGCCTGCTGGTGGTCGACGATAATGAACTCAATCGCCAGGTGGCCGACTCCCTGCTGCGCGCGGAAGGGGCGCGGGTACTGCTGGCCGATAGCGGCGCGCAGGCGCTCGCGCTGCTCGAACGCGAACCGCATGGCGTCGACCTGGTCCTGATGGACGTGCAGATGCCCGGCATGGATGGCCACGCGGCCACGCGCGCGATCCGTGCCAGTGGCGCGCTGCGCCAGCTGCCCGTGATCGCCATGACCGCCAATGCCATGGCGGGAGACCGTGAAGCCTGCCTGGCCGCGGGCATGGATGACTATATCCAGAAGCCGATCGATATCGAGGTGCTGGTGGAGGTGGTGATGCGCTATCGCCATGAAGGCCGTGCCGCGCCGGCGCGCGCGCCCGCGCCTGTCGCCGGCGGCGCGGCGCGCGCGCTGCAGCGCCTGGGCGGCAATGCCCAGCTGTTTCTCAGCGTGGCGCGCAATTATCCGGGCGATGCGCGCCTGCAGGCCAAGTCGCTGGACGAAGCGCTGGCGGACGCGCGCTGGGGCGACGCAGCCAGGCAGTGCCACAGCCTGCGCGGGGTGGCCGGTACCGTCGGCGCCGATGCGCTGACGGCGCACCTGGCGGCGCTGGAGGCGGCGCTGCGCGCCAATCCGGCGCTCCTGGCGGTCGCTTCCGAGCGCGCCGCGCTGGTGCCGCACATCGAGCGCAGCATCGAGGACCTCGTGCAAGCGTGCGCATCGCTGGAGGCGCGCCGCGTTATCCTTGTGTCCTGACCAGGGACACAAGGACGCCGTGCATGCGTGAATTCGCGCGCCTCTACGCCGAGCTCGACGAAACCACCGCCACCAGCCGCAAGCTCGACGCGCTGCAGCAGTACTTCAGCAGCGCGGCGCCCGGGAATGCCGCGTGGGCGGTGTATTTTCTCGCCGGCGGCAAGCCGCGCCAGGCGGTGCCGTCCAAGCTGCTGCGCCAGTTCGCCATCGAATACGCCCAGCTGGACGAATGGCTGTTCGACGAATGTTATGGCGCCGTGGGCGACATGGCCGAAACCATCGCCCACATCCTGCCGCCGCCCGCGCGGCGCAGCGACATCGGCCTGGCCGAGTGGATGCAGGAGCGCATCGGCCCCTTGCGCGGTGCCGATCCGGCGACCATCCGCGCCGCGCTGTTCGGCTTCTGGAATGAGCTGGAGTGGCGCGAGCGCTTCCTGCTGACCAAACTGATCGGCGGCGCGTTCCGGGTGGGCGTGTCGCGCCTGCTGGTCACGCGCGCCCTGTCGGCCATCGCGGCGGTCGACAGCAAGCTGATTGCCCAGCGCCTGATGGGCTGGACCGACGGCCGCGTGCAGCCCACCGCGAGCGGCTTCCTGCAGCTGATCGCCGCGCCTGGCGACGACGAGCACAGGCTGCGCGGCGGCCAGCCCTATCCCTTCTTCCTGGCGCACCAGCTGCAGGGCGAGCCGGCCGCGCTGGGCGAACTGGCCGGCTGGCAGGTCGAATGGAAGTACGATGGCATCCGCGCCCAGCTGGTGCGGCGCGGCGGCCAGAATTACCTGTGGTCGCGCGGCGAGGACCTGATCACCGAGCGCTTTCCGGAACTGGCCGCCCTGGCGCTGCCGGAAGGGACGGTGGTCGACGGCGAAGTCATGATCTGGAGCGGCGCCGATGCGCCGGCGCCGTTCGCCGACCTGCAAAAGCGCATCGGCCGCAAGACCCTGTCGGCCAGGCTGCTGGCCGAATTGCCGGCGGTGCTGGTGGCTTACGATCTGCTGGAAGAGGGCGGGGTCGACCTGCGCGGGCTGCCGCAGCACGAGCGGCGCGCACTGCTCGAGGCGCTGGTGGGACAGGTGGCCCGGCCGCAGCTGCGCATTTCGCCGCTGGTGCAGGTGCCCAGTTGGGAGGCGCTGGCCGCGCTGCGCAGCGAGTCGCGCGCGCGTGGCGTCGAGGGCATGATGCTCAAGGCGCGCGCTGCCCAGTACGGCGTCGGGCGGACCAAGGATGTGGGCACCTGGTGGAAGTGGAAGATCGATCCCTACAGCGTCGATGCGGTCATGCTGTACGCCCAGCCGGGTTCGGGCCGGCGCGCTTCGCTCTATACCGACTATACCTTCGCCGTGTGGGATGTGGACGAGGCGGGCGAGCGCCGCCTGGTGCCCTTCGCCAAAGCCTATTCGGGGCTGACCGACGCCGAGATCGCGGTGGTGGACGCCATCATCCGCAAGACCACGCTGGAAAAATTCGGGCCGGTGCGTTCGCTCAAGCCGACCATGGTGTTCGAGATCGGCTTCGAGGGCATTGCCGTGTCGAGCCGACACAAGGCCGGCATCGCGGTGCGCTTTCCGCGCATCCTGCGCCGGCGCGAGGACAAGACCATCGAGCAGGCCGACACGCTCGACACGCTCAAGGGCCTGCTGGCCGCCGCGCGGGCATGAGCAAGAGCGCCATCGCCAGGCTGGTGGACGACTGGTGTGCGGCGCGCGGCTGGAAGGTGTTCCCGTTCCAGCGGGCGGTGTGGAAGGCCGCGCTGGCGGGGCAGTCCGGCCTGCTGCATGCCAATACCGGGGCCGGCAAGACTTACGCGGTGTGGCTGGCGGCGCTGCAGCGTGGTGCGGCGCGCAAGGGCGGCGGCCTGCGCGTGCTGTGGATCACGCCGATGCGCGCGCTGGCGGCCGATACCCAGCGCGCGCTGGAAGAATCGGTCGCCGCGCTGGCGCCCGGGTGGACCGTGGGTGCGCGCACCGGCGACACCAGTACGGCCGAACGCGCGCGCCAGGCACGCGGCTTGCCGACGGCGCTGATCACCACGCCGGAGAGCCTGTCGCTGCTGCTCAGTCACGCGGCGGCCAGGGCGCAGTTTGCCGCGCTCGACATGATCGTCATCGACGAGTGGCATGAGCTGATGGGCAGCAAGCGCGGGGTGCAGGTGCAGCTGGCGCTGGCGCGCCTGCGCCACTGGAACCCGCAGCTGCTGGTGTGGGGGCTGTCGGCCACCATGGGCAATTTGGAGCAGGCGCGCGATGTGCTGCTGGGCGGGGCGCCGGGTGTGCTGGTCGAAGGCGACTTGCGCAAGCAGATCCTGGTCGACTCGCTCATCCCCGCCAATGTGTCGCGCTTTCCCTGGGGCGGCCACCTGGGCATCGCCATGCTGCAGCCGGTGATCGACGAGATCGAGCGCTTCAACGCCACGCTGGTGTTTACCAATACGCGTTCGCAGTCCGAGCTGTGGTACCAGAATATCCTCGAGGCGCGCCCCGGCTGGGCCGGGGCGATCGCGCTGCATCACGGCTCGCTCGACCGCGAGGTGCGCGAGTGGGTCGAGCTGGGCTTGAAGAAGGGTGAGCTGAAGGCGGTGATCTGCACCGCCAGCCTGGACCTGGGGGTGGACTTCCTGCCGGTCGAGCGGGTGCTGCAGATCGGCAGCGCCAAGGGCATCGCGCGCCTGCTGCAGCGGGCCGGACGCAGCGGCCACGCGCCGGGACGGGTGTCGCGTGTGACCCTGGTGCCGACCCACAGCCTGGAGCTGCTTGAGGCGGCCGGCGCCAGACAGGCGGTGGCGGCGCGCCGCATCGAGGCGCGCCTGGTGCCCAACAAGCCTTTCGACGTGCTGGTGCAGCATCTGGTGACGGTGGCGCTGGGCGGCGGCTTTCGCGCCGACGAGATGCTGGCCGAGGTGCGCACGGCCTGGTCGTACCGCGCCTTGAGCGTCGAGGAATGGCAGTGGGCGCTGGATTTCGTGGCGCGCGGGGGCCAGAGCCTGGTCGCCTATCCGGAGTACCAGCGCGTGGTGCCGGACGAGGAGGGCGTGTACCGGGTGCCCAACCTGGCGCTGGGACGGCGCCATCGCATGGGCATCGGCACCATCGTGTCGGATGCGTCGATGCAGGTGAAGTACATGAGCGGAGCGCGCATCGGCAGCGTGGAAGAGTCCTTCATCTCGCGCCTGAAGGCCGGCGACCATTTCCTGTTCGGCGGGCGCATTCTCGAATTCGTCCGGGTCAACGAGATGACCGCGTT
>CAMLHI010000130.1 GCA_946479705.1 uncultured Oxalobacteraceae bacterium | reverse complement strand
ACGGTGTCGCTGCGCAGGTCGATCCAGGCGCTCATGCCGTGGCGCTTTCGCGTTGTTCGGTGTAGAAGCGCTGGCCCATTTCTTCCAGGCCGAGGGTGCCGAGCACTTCCTGCAGGCGCTCGCTGGGGCGCTTGCGCGGCAGGTCCTTGTAGGTGGCGACGATCAGCTCATTTTTCATCGAGTGCTCCCAGCCGACCAGCTCCGTCACGCTGACCTGGTAGCCGTGCGCTTCGAGCTGCAGGCAGCGCAGCACGTTGGTGACCTGGCTGCCGAATTCGCGCGTGTGCAGCGGGTGGCGCCAGATTTCGGTGAGCGCGCTCTTGCCCAGGTCCTTGCCCTTGTTCTTGCGCAGGACCGAGGCGACTTCGGCCTGGCAGCACGGCACCAGCACCATATGCTTGGCGCGCTTCTTGAGCGCGAAGTCGATGGCGTCGTCGGTGGCGGTATTGCAGGCATGGAGCGCGGTGACGATGTCGATCCGTTCGGGCAGCTTGTTCGAGGTGGTCGATTCGGCCACCGACAGGTTCAGGAAGGACATGCCGGGAAAGCCGAGCTTCTGTGCCAGCGCGGCGGACTTCTGCACCAGTTCCTCGCGCGTTTCGATGCCGTAGATGCGCGCGCCGTCGTCCAGGTTCTTGAAGAACAGGTCGTACAGGATGAAGCCGAGGTAGGACTTGCCGGCGCCATGGTCGACCAGGGTGATGGCCGGATGGTCCTGCTGGAGTTCCTTGAGCAGCGGTTCGATGAACTGGTACAGGTGGTAGACCTGCTTGAGCTTGCGGCGGCTGTCCTGATTGAGCTTGCCGTCGCGCGTGAGGATGTGCAGCTCCTGCAGCAGCGCGACCGACTGGCCGGGACGGATTTCGGGTGCCAGCGTCTCGGCCGGCTTGGTGGTATCACTGCGCGTCATCGATCCATGCCTGCTGTATCGCTTCGAGTACTTTTTCGCCGCCGCGCTTGTGGTCGTCGTCGAAGCCTTCCAGGCCGACCACCCAGTTATGCAGGTCGACGAAGCGCACCGTGGCCGGATCGACCTCGGGATGCTGGTCGTACAAGGCTTCGGCGATGGCCGTGATGTCGCTCCATTTCATGACCGGCTCCTGATCAGTGGTTCTTTTCGGCGGCGTGGTTGATGGTGTACTTCGGCAGTTCGACCACCAGGTCTTCGGTGCCGATGATGGCCTGGCAGGACAGACGCGAAACGGCTTCCAGGCCCCAGGCGCGGTCGAGCAGGTCTTCTTCCTTTTCTTCCGGCTCGTTGAGCGAGTCGTAGCCTTCGCGGATCAGCACGTGGCAGGTGGTGCAGGCGCACACGCGGTCGCAGGCGTGTTCGATGTCGACGTCGTTCTCGAGCAGCGCGTCGCACACCGAGGTGCCGGTGGGCGCTTCGATGACCGCGCCTTCCGGGCAGAATTCAGGGTGAGGCAAAATGACGAGTTGTGGCACGGTGGTGGTCCTTGTGAGGTGATCTTAAACTTCGTCGAGCGACTTGCCGGCCAGTGCGGAACGCACGCTCTGGTCCATGCGGCGCGAGGCGAATTCTTCGGTGCCGTGGGCCAGCGCGTCGACGGCGGCGTGGATGTCCGATGCGCTGTCGGACTTGGCGACGGCGCGCACGCCCTCCATCAGCGCGGCGATGCGCAGGCGTTCGTCGTCGCTGAGCAGGGCGCCGTCGGCGTCGAGCGCAGACTGGGTGGCCAGCAGGATACGGTCGGCTTCGACCTGCTCTTCGCGCAGCGCGCGCGCGACCATGTCGCCGGAGGCCGAGGTGTAGGATTCCTGCAGCATGCGCGCCACTTCATCGTCGGCCAGGCCGTACGAGGGCTTGACGGTGATCGAGGCTTCCACGCCGGAGCGGGTTTCGCGCGCCGACACCGACAGCAGGCCGTCGGCATCGACCTGATAAGTAATGCGGATGCGCGCGGCGCCAGCCACCATGGGCGGAATGCCGCGCAGCTCGAAACGCGCCAGCGAGCGGCAGTCCGTCACCAGTTCGCGCTCGCCCTGCAGCACGTGCACGGCCAGCGCGGTCTGGCCATCCTTGAAGGTGGTGAATTCCTGGGCGCGCGCGCAGGGAATCGTCGAATTGCGCGGGATGATTTTCTCGACCAGGCCGCCCATGGTTTCGATGCCGAGCGAGAGCGGAGTCACGTCCAGCAGCAGCCAGTCGTCGCCGGCGGCGCGGTTGCCGGCCAGGAGATTGGCCTGGATGGCGGCGCCCAGCGCCACGACCTTGTCCGGATCGATGTTGGCGTGCGGGATGGTCTTGAAGAATTCGGTGACGGCGCGGCGCACGTGCGGCATGCGGGTGGCGCCGCCGACCATGACGACGCCGTCGACGTCGTCCACGCTCACGGACGCGTCGCGCATGGCCTTCCTGATGGCGTTCATGGTCTTGCCGACAAGGTGTTTGGTGATCTCGGCGAAGCTCTCGGCGGTGACCTTGACGTGCACGATCTCGCCCGAATTGAGGATGGCGTCGACCACCGTCGAGGCGCTGGTGGACAGCAGTTCCTTGGCCTGGCGCGCCTTGACCATCAGGGTCGCGGTGTCTTCATCGTTCAGGGGCGCGAGTTTGGCCTGCTCGCAGATCCAGCAGAACAGGCGGTGGTCGAAGTCGTCCCCGCCCAGGGCCGAATCGCCGCCGGTGGAGAGCACTTCGAAGACGCCCTTGGACAGCTTGAGGATGGAGATGTCGAAGGTGCCGCCGCCCAGGTCGTAGACGGCGTACACGCCTTCGGAACCGTGATCGAGGCCGTAGGCGATGGCGGCGGCGGTCGGCTCGCTCAGCAGGCGCAGCACGTTCAGGCCGGCCAGCTGGGCCGCGTCCTTGGTGGCCTGGCGCTGGGCGTCGTCGAAGTAGGCCGGTACGGTGATGACCGCGCCCACCAGATCGTCGCCGAGCGAATCTTCGGCGCGCTGGCGCAGGGTGGCGAGGATCTGGGCCGAGATCTCGACCGGGCTTTTCACGCCGGCCACGGTCTTGAGCTGCACCATGCCGGGGCTGTCCTGGAACGCGTAGGGCAGGTTCTCGGCGTAGGCGATGTCCTTCAGGCCGCGGCCCATGAAGCGCTTGACCGAGACGATGGTGTTCTTCGGGTCGGTGGTCTGGTGCTCCTGCGCCTTGTGGCCGATGTGGGCGTGCCCGTTGGGCAGGTAGCGCACCACGGACGGCAGCAATGGGCGGCCGTCTTCATCGCTCAGCACTTCGGGGATGCCGCTGCGGACCGTGGCGACGAGCGAGTTGGTGGTGCCAAGGTCGATGCCGACCGCCAGACGATGCTGGTGCGGTGCGGTGGACATGCCGGGTTCGGAGATTTGCAGAAGTGCCATTGTCGTTTCGTTGTATGTTTTATGCGCCGCCGAAGCCTGGGGCGGCGTTGCCGGCGTCCGGCAGTGTTATGGGTTCCCGCGGGCGCCAAGGCGGCGCGGGAACGACAGGCTAGTGTTCGAGCGCCTCGAATGCGAAGTTCAGTTCGTCGCTGAATTTATCCAGGAACATCAGCGCGCGTACGCCCTGGGCCGCGTGCTCGTAGTCGCCGGCGTCGAGCTGCTGGCCGATCTGCGCCAGACGCGCCTTGCGGGCGGCTTTCACGTCGGCGTCGAGCTGGTCGAGCGCGTCGCTGTCGCGTTCCGCCCTGGCTTCGCCGAGCGCTTCGCGCCACTCCATCTGCTGCATCAGGAAGTCCATCGGCATGGCCGTGTTGGACTCGGTCTTGAGGTCCACGCCATGCAGCTCGCACAGGTACTGGGCGCGCTTTTGCGGATGCTTGAGCGTCTGGTAGGCCTCGTTGGCGCGCGTGGCCCACTGCATGGCGACGCGCTTTTCGGCGTCGCTGGCATTGACGAAGCGGTCCGGGTGGACCTGGCCCTGTACCTCGCGGTAGGCCGCGTCCAGCGCCTGCTGGTCGAGCGTGAAGGTGGCCGGCAGGCGGAACAGGTCGAAGTGATTTTGCATGGGTGCGGCCGGGCGGCTCAGTCTAGATGCGGAAGCTTTCGCCGCAGCCGCATTCGTCCTTGACCTGCGGGTTGTTGAACTTGAAGCCTTCGTTCAAGCCTTCGCGGGTGAAATCGAGCTCGGTGCCGTCGATGTAGGGCAGGCTTTTCGGGTCGACGAAGACCTTCACGCCATGCGACTCGAAGACGCTGTCCTCGGGCGCGCCTTCGTCGACATATTCCAGCTTGTAGGCCAGGCCCGAGCAGCCGGTGGTGCGCACGCCAAAACGCAAGCCCACACCCTTGCCGCGCCGTTCCAGGTAGCGGTTGATGTGCTTGGCCGCTTTTTCGGTCAGTGTAATTGCCATGTTTTCTCCCCGCTTTACGCGGCGGCCGGGTGCTTGGTCTTGTAGTCCTCGACGGCCGCCTTGATGGCGTCTTCGGCCAGGATCGAGCAGTGGATTTTCACCGGCGGCAGCGCCAGTTCCTCGGCGATCTGGGTGTTCTTGATCGACAGGGCCTGGTCGAGCGTCTTGCCCTTGACCCATTCGGTCACCAGCGAGGACGAGGCGATCGCCGAGCCGCAGCCGTAGGTCTTGAACTTGGCGTCCTCGATCAGGCCATTGGCGCCGACCTTGATCTGCAGTTTCATCACGTCGCCGCAGGCGGGCGCGCCGACCATGCCGGTGCCGACGGTTTCGTCGCCTTTTTCGAAGGCGCCGACGTTGCGTGGATTTTCATAGTGATCCAGCACTTTGTCCGAATAAGCCATTTTGAGTACTCCTATCTGCTATCTGATACGAAATTAGTGGGCTGCCCATTGGATCGAAGCGATGTCGATCCCTTCCTTGAACATGTCCCACAGGGGCGACAGCTCGCGCAGTTTGTTGACTTTCGACTTGAGCAGCTCGACGGCAAAGTCGATGTCGGCTTCGGTCGAGAAGCGGCCGATGGTGAAGCGGATCGAGCTGTGCGCAAGTTCGTCGCTGCGGCCCAGGGCACGCAGCACGTACGAAGGCTCCAGGCTGGCCGAGGTACAGGCCGAGCCGGACGAGACGGCGATGTCCTTGATCGCCATGATCAGCGACTCGCCTTCGACGTAGTTGAAGCTGACGTTCAGGTTGTGCGGCACGCGGTGGTCCATGTCGCCGTTGATGTAGACCTCTTCGATTTCCTGCAGGCCCTTGGCCAGGCGGTCGCGCAGCGCGGTGACGCGGGCGATTTCGCTGTCCATTTCTTCCTTGGCGATGCGGAAGGCTTCGCCCATGCCGACGATCTGGTGGGTCGGCAAGGTGCCCGAGCGCAGGCCGCGCTCGTGGCCGCCGCCGTGCATCTGGGCTTCCAGGCGCACGCGCGGCTTGCGGCGCACGTACAGGGCGCCGATGCCTTTCGGGCCGTAGGTCTTGTGGGCGGTGAAGGTCATCAGGTCGACCTTGCTCTTGGACAGGTCGATGGCGACCTTGCCGGTGGCTTGCGCCGCGTCGCAATGGAAGATGATGCCTTTCGAGCGGCACAGTTCGCCAATCGCGTCGATCGGCTGGATCACGCCGATTTCGTTGTTGACCAGCATGACCGAGACGAGGATGGTGTCCGGACGGATCGCCGCTTCCAGCTGGGCCACGGTGATCAGGCCATTGTCCTGCGGCTCGAGGTAGGTGGCTTCGAAGCCCACGCGTTCGAGTTCGCGCACGGTGTCGAGCACGGCTTTATGTTCGGTCTTGACGGTGATGATGTGCTTACCCTTGGTTTTATAGAACTGGGCGGCACCCTTCAGAGCCAGGTTGTTCGATTCGGTGGCGCCGGAGGTCCAGATGATTTCGCGCGGATCGGCACCGACCAGGGCCGCCACGTGGGCGCGCGCTTCCTCGACCGCGGCTTCGGCGGTCCAGCCGTACATGTGGCTGCGCGAGGCAGGATTGCCGAACTGCTCGCGCAGGTAGGGAATCATCTTGTCGGCCACGCGCGGATCGATCGGCGTCGTCGCCGAGTAATCCATGTAGATCGGAAAGTGTGGCGCAGGCACGAATTTCTGCTCGAGGTTTTTGTCCAGTGGGGCGTTCATCATTACTCCAGGTTCTTCGATATTCAATTTTGCCCAACGACGGCTTGGTTGCGGTGCATCACCACGACGGCCTGGTCGGCATTCTTCTGTTTTTGCTGGTCCACCAGATCCTGCAGGGAGACCGAGTCGAGGTAGTCGACCATTTTTTCGTTCAGCGTGGCCCACAG
>CAMLHI010000129.1 GCA_946479705.1 uncultured Oxalobacteraceae bacterium | reverse complement strand
CCCAAAACCCATTCACTCCGTCAAGCCAACGGCGCGGCCTTTGCGGGCCTCTGCGCCGTTTGCTATGATGACAGTCACACCACCACTTTCAGAAAGTATTCCATGAAGGGCGACAAGAACGTCATCCGGCTGCTTAACGCACAGCTGACCAATGAGCTCACCGCGATCAACCAGTATTTCCTGCACGCCCGCATGTACAAGCACTGGGGCCTGGAAAAGATCGCCAAGAAGGAATACGAGGAATCGATCGGCGAGATGAAGCATGCCGACAAGCTGATCGACCGCATCCTGATGCTCGATGGCCTGCCCAATCTGCAGGCCCTGCACAAGATCCTGATCGGCGAGTCGACCCAGGAAATGATCGAATGCGACCTGAAACTGGAGCAGGGCGCCCAAGTGACGGTCAAGGAAGGCATCGCCGCCGCCGAACTGGCCGCCGACTATGTGTCGCGCGACCTGCTGCTGGCGATCCTGGAAGACACCGAGGAACACATCGACTGGCTGGAAACCCAGCTGGATCTGATCGGCAAGGTCGGCATCCAGAACTACCTGCAGAGCCAGATGGCCGATTCGGAGTAAGCGTTACTTTGTCTCAGGCGGCGCGCCAGCGCGCCAGCCACTTGTCGTAGAAATTCATGTCGCGCGGGATCGCTCCCGCCAGCGCGCAGATGGCACCGGCGAATTCGTTCGCCCGCGTCAGCGTCTGCTCCAGCGGCCAGCCGCGCGCCCTCCCCAGCAAAAAGATCGCCGCAAAGGCATCCCCCGCCCCGATCGTGTCGATCACGAAGGGCGGCTGCGGATTGTCGCGGTTGACGATGATGGTGCCGTCGGCGCCGAAGTAGCCCGAGCCGCGGTGGCCCAGGGTGACGATCAAGGCGTCGAGCTCGAACATCTGCACCAGCGCCATGCAGGCCGCGCGCACTTCCTCGCTGGCCAGCGGCGGCGCTTCCGGGTCGATCCCGGCATACCAGGCAAACAGCTTTTGCAGCTCTTCCTCGTTGACCTTGACGATGTCGGCCGCGTGCAGGGAATGGAACACGCAGCGCTCGTCGAACTGGCCTTCACGCAGGTTCAGGTCGAGAAAGCGGGTCGCGTCGGACGCTTCGAGCAGCACCATCAGGGTGTCGCGCGAGCGCGGCGAGCGTTGCGCCAGGGTGCCGAAGTACAGCACCGCCGGTGCGGCCTGTTCGAAGGCGGCCATGGCCTGCTCGGGATGAATGTAGTCCCAGGCCTGGCCGGGCAGCATGAGGAAACGGGTGCCCTGGGCGTTGCGCTCGACCACCACGCGCCCGGTCTCTTCGATCTGGTCGACCTGCAGGCCGGCTTCGGACATGGCGAAGCGCTCGAATTCGCCGCGCACCACGGTGCCATTCTTGTCGTCGCCGATGCGGGTGATCATCAGCTGCGGCTCCATGAACGCGGCCAGGTGGCGCGCCACATTGAACGGGGCGCCGCCGACGATCTGTTCAGTCAGGTAATCGTCGACCAGGGCTTCTCCAAAAACCACCGTTGTCATGTCCGCTTCCTTGTTGTCCTATGCGCCAGGCATTATAGCCGTGCACGACTATGGCGTGGACGTTCCGCGAACCATCAGTTCGGTTTGCAACTGGAGCGAGGGGGCGGGCGTGCCGGCGATCAGCGCCAGCAGCGAGGCGACCAGCGCGGCGGCGGCGGCCGGGATGGGCTGGCGGATGGTCGACAGCGGCGGATGGAAGTAGCTGGCCAGTTCGATATCGTCGTAGCCCACCACGGCGACATCGGCGGGCACCGTGCGCCCGTGGGTACGCAGGGTGTTAATGGCGGTCATGGCCAGCAGGTCGCTGGCGGCGAAGATGGCGTCGAACTGCACGCCGCGGCGCAGCAGTTCCTCGACCCCCTCGGCCCCGCCGGTGGGGAGAAAAGGCACCGACACGCGCAGCTGGGCATCGACCGCCACGCCGTGCGCGTCCAGTCCATTGCAGTAGCCGCGATAGCGCTGCGCCACCTCGGGCAGGTTGATGTCGCCGAAAAAGGCGATGCGGCGGCGCCCGTTGGCCACCAGGTGCTCGGCGGCCAGGCGCCCGCCGCTGACATTGTCGCTGCCGACGGTGGTATAGGCCTGCTGCGCTAGCTGCGCGCCCCACACCACGATGGGAACGCGGCGCGCGGCAAGGTCGTTGAGCTGCTCGTGGTGGCGCCACTGGCCGATCAGGATCACGCCGATCGCGCGGCCGCCGTCGAAGGGCGCCGCGGCGGCGTCGAGCTGGCGCGCGTCCACGCGCGAGATGAGCATGTCGAAGCCCTGTTCGGTGAGCGCATCGGCCAGCCCGCCGAGGATCGACAGGAAGAAGGGGTCGGATAAATGCTGGCGGCTGCTGACATCGTAGGGCACCACCACCGCCACGGTGCGGTTTTGCTTGAGGCGCAGGTTCTGGGCGCCGATATTGATGCTGTACTTGAGCGAACTGGCCAGCTCGATGATGCGCTTGCGGGTGTCCTCGTTCACCAGCGGGCTGCGGCTGAGCGCGCGCGAAACGGTGGCCTTGGACACGCCGGCCAGGCGCGCGATGTCGGCCATCTGCAGGCGTTTGCCGGCGCCCGCCGGATTGCCGCTCTCCTTCGGTCCGGACATGCGCTTACCGCGGCACGGTGTCTTTGAACGAGGCCCGCTCGGACAGCTTGTCGTACAGCCTGGCCAGGTTGGAATAGTCGCCGCGCCAGTCGATTTCGGGGAAGCGGAACGACAGCCAGCCCAGCGCGCAGCCGACCGCCACGTCGGCCAGGGTGTAGTGGTTGCCCTTGCAGAAGGGCGACTCGCCCAGGTCGGCCGACATCACCGCCAGGCCGGCGCTGACCTTGCCCATCTGGCGTTCCATCCAGGCCGCGCTCTGCTGCTCCTGCGGGCGCAGGGTGCGCTCCAGGCGCACCAGCACGGCCGCGTCGAGCACGCCGTCGGCCAGCGCTTCCCACACCTTGACGGCGGCGCGGTCGCGGCCATTGGGCGGCAGCAGCTTGGCCACCGGCGTGAGGGTATCGAGGTATTCGACGATCACGCGCGAATCGTACAGCGGGCTGCCGTCTTCCATTACCAGGCAGGGCACTTTGCCGAGCGGGTTGCAAAGATGCACGGTGGTCTCGGCGCTCCAGACGTTATCGAGCACAAAAGCGTAATCGAGCTTTTTCTCGGCCATCACGACGCGGACCTTGCGGACATAGGGACTGGCGAGCGAACCGATGAGTTTCATAGGAAAGAAAGGTGGACGATTGGCAGCCAGTATAGCATCGGGACCGGGACGCCGGCCGGGCCGGGTGGACCGCGCAACAGGGCTTGACAAGCGGCGCGGTGGTAAAATCCTGCCTTTACCGTGCCCACTGTTCGAGCACGCCCGATTGATCCTCGATATTGCCGCCCTCTCCATGACCACTACCGCTCCCTACTCCACGCTGTCGGCCCTGTCCCCCCTGGACGGCCGCTACGCCGCCAAGACCGACAAACTGCGTCCGATCCTGTCCGAAGCCGGCTTCATGCACCACCGCGTGAAAGTGGAGATCGCATGGCTGCAAGCCCTGTCGCAAGCCGGCTTCGCCGAGATCAAGCCCTTCTCCGCCGACGCCACCGCCCTGCTCGACAAGATGGCCAGCGACTTCAGCGAAGCCGACGCGGCCCGCATCAAGGCCATCGAAGCGGTCACCAACCATGACGTCAAGGCGGTCGAATACTGGCTCAAGGAGCAGGTCAAGGACGTGCCGGAACTGGTCGCCGCGACCGAATTCATCCACTTCGCCTGCACCTCGGAAGACATCAACAACACCTCGCACGGCATGATGCTCAAGGCCGCGCGCGACGGCGTGATGGTGCCGGCCCTGCGCGGGCTGGTCGCCCGCCTGACCGAAATCGCCCACGCCAACGCCAGCGTGCCGATGCTCTCGCGCACCCACGGCCAGACCGCCAGCCCGACCACCCTCGGCAAGGAAATCGCCAACGTGGTGGCCCGCCTGCAGCGCGCCATCAAGCGCATCGCCGATGTCGAAATCCTCGGCAAGATGAACGGCGCGGTGGGCAACTACAACGCCCACCTGTCGGCCTACCCCGGCTTCGATTGGGCCAACTTCTCGAAAAATGTGATCGAACAGCGTCTCGGCCTCACTTTCAACCCCTACACCATCCAGATCGAGCCGCACGACTACATGGCCGAGCTGTTCGACGCCATCGCGCGCACCAACACCATCCTGCTGGACCTGAACCGCGACATCTGGACCTACGTCTCGCTGGGCTACTTCAAGCAGAAACTGAAAGCCGGCGAGATCGGCTCGTCGACCATGCCGCACAAGGTCAACCCGATCGACTTCGAAAACTCGGAAGGCAACCTGGGCCTGGCCAATGCGGTGCTCAAGCACATGGCCGAGAAGCTGCCGGTGTCGCGCATGCAGCGCGACCTGACCGATTCGACGGTGCTGCGCAATATCGGCGTGGGCTTCGGCTACGCCCTGCTGGCCTACGACAGCTGCCTGCGCGGCCTGAACAAGCTGGAAGTGAACCAGGCCCGCCTGGCGCAGGACCTGGATGCGAACTGGGAAGTGCTGGCCGAGCCGGTGCAGACCGTGATGCGCCGCTACGGCATCGAGAATCCCTACGAGCAGCTCAAGGAACTCACGCGCGGCAAGGGCATCTCCAAGGATGCGCTGCGCGAGTTCGTCACCGGCCTGGCCATTCCGCAGGACGCCAAGGACCTGCTGCTGGCCATGACCCCGTCGAACTACACCGGCATCGCCGCCAAGCTGGCCAGCGAGATCTGATCGTCCGCCCCCGCTCCGCGCGGGGGCGTCACTGGCGCCACACCAGCCGCAGGGCCGCCGCGCGCGGCAGCTCGGTACGCCACTGCTGCTCGCCATACTCGGCATGGCCGCCGTTCAGGTTCTGCCCTGTCAGCGACAGCTCCAGCCCCGGCCCCAGCGTCCACAGATAGCGCGCGTCGACGGCCGTGTAAGCCGGCACGGCGGGATCGCGCAAGCTCCCCACATTGCGCAGCGCCAGCTCGAACTGCTGGGTATCGCTGACATCGAAGGTCGAACGCAGCTGCACCGTGTGGCGCGGGTCCTTGCCGGTGCTGGCCGGACCGGCGTCATCGTTGCTGCCCGGCTTGAGCCACATCGATTCGCGCAGGGCCGTCAAGCCGCCGCTCAGGCGCCAGCGCTTGCCGGCCTGGTAGCTTCCCCACATTTCAATGCCGCTGGCCTTGCCTTCCATGCGATTGGCGAAGATGAGAAACGTGCCGCCAGGATCGATCTCCTGGGTGCGCAGGTCGTCATAGCGGTTGTGGAACACCGTGAGCGAGTACGACAGCTGCGCCGAAGGCTGGGCGCGCCAGCCCAGCTCGGCCACGCGCGCCACTTCCGACCGGATCGCCGGGCCGCCGCGCAGGATGTAGGGCGGCTGGCCGGGCACGTAGGCGTCGGCATCGAGCCGCGCGGGGGCGCGCACGGTGCGCGACAGCGCGCCCCACAGCAGATGGGCCGGCGCCGGGGTCCAGCTTAGCCGCAGGGTGGGCAGAAATTCGCTGCCGGTATAGGGATTGTGTTCGGCACGCGCGCCGGCGATCAGTTCGAGGCCAGGGCCCAGCGCCACTTCATCCTGGGCGAATACGCTAGTCCAGTTCTGCCGCAGCGTGGGCGGCAGGAAGGCCACCAGCGGACTGTTGCCGACCTCGTCCCAGGTGCGGCGCACGCTCGCGCCCCCCATCAGCTGGTGCCGTCCCAGTGCCGGCAGGGTGTACAGCAGCTGCGCGTCGAACAGCTTGATCGCTTCGCTGAAGGTGGGCAGGGCGCTGCGCAGGCTGCGCTCTGCCGTGGCCTGCACGCTCAGGCTGGCGCCGCCGGCGAGCACCCGGCGCCAGCCGCCATTGAGGCGCACGCCCGAGGTGATCACGTCTTGCAGGTCCAGCTTCACGTCCGACACCATCAGCACGCCCGGCTCGGGCTGGCCGCTGTGGCCGCGATAGACTTCGCCGTTCAGGCTCAGGGTATCGTCGCCGCGCTGCCAGTCAGCCCGAAAACCCAGCTGGCTTTGCTCGCGCGCGTCGTCGATGGCGCCGCCGCCGGCCAGTTCGGTATGGCGCTGCCACAGGTGCTTGCCGTACACGCGCCAGTTGCCGCTGCCGTAGCGAAAGCCGGCATCGGCGCCGCGCGTGCCGGCCCCCAGCGTGGCCAGCGCGCCGCGCGTCTCGTC
>CAMLHI010000128.1 GCA_946479705.1 uncultured Oxalobacteraceae bacterium | reverse complement strand
TCATCGAACGACAGCAGCAGTTCCGCGAGGTCCAGGAGCATGGACTGCCAACCGATCTAACGCACCTGGTCGACCGCGTACGTGACGAGGCGGTCGAATATGCCGATCGTGCCGATGATGTGAGCCAGCTCGAAGACTGGATCGCAAAGGCAGACCACCGCATGGCGATCTATGTGGCGAAGCAGATCATCGAACGACAGCAGCAGTTCCGCGAGGTCCAGGAGCATGGACTGCCAACCGACCTAAAGCACCTGGTGGACCGCGTTCGTGCCGAGGCGGCCGAATATGCCGATCGTGCCGATGACATGAGCCAGCTCGAAGGTTGGATCGCAAAGGCAGACCACCGCATGGCGATCTATGTAGCGAAGCAGATCATCGAACGACAGCAAAATATCCGCCTGCGTACCCCGGGCGACGCCTAGGAAAAGCCACAGCAATACCGATGCCGCTCGACGCGGCTTTAGCACTGAGAGGGTCTGGCGCGGTGCCGGGCCGGGAGGAAAATCAAGCATGGATGTATTACCCCGACCAACATTGCGCTGCGATGTCAAAGCACTGACCGTAGGGGAACTGTTGGGGTGCGCTAAGGACGCGATCGCTTGGCAAGACGACGGCGTGCTTCAGGATGGCCCACTACGCGCACTGGCGGCCCGTTTGGAGGCCGAGACTGGTATCGATGAGATGTCCTCTCTGCAACAAGTTGAAGCTGCGATATTGCGTGAAATCGCCGTGCGGTTTGTGGATGTGGTTGAACAGTCACATAACACACCGGCACGTAAAGCGCTGCATCCCGAACAATTGCCTGGTGAGATTCATTTGTGCGACTTGGAGCCATCGGGGGCAAAAGTGGTTGGATGGAAGTCCAAGCGTATCGGGGAGCGCGCATTTCGCCCGGACGGTACGAAGGACTCGAGTAAGGTTCCTGTTTTTGTAATGGCTGATGAGTTTAGGGAAGCAGGACAATGGGACTCACGGTACACCATCAAAGAATAGAAATACCACTTTTGTGCGCGAAAGTTCATAAAGGAACAGTTATGACTGAGCTAGAAGCAAAAGAGAGAAGCATCAAAGAAACGGATTATTGTTATGTCCTTGCGCAAGCCTGGCAAGGAACTTCAACCGACAGCATTTGCCTGGAGCGGATTTTCACCAAAGGCGGATGTGAGGAAATTCGAATGGCTTGGTGGAAAGATGGCAATCAGACGATGCGCCCGGCCGATATCGATTCGCCGGACTGGGTGCCTCTGTTTGCGCAGGCTGTCAAAAATGGTGTCTTTACTGCAGAGGAACAACTTGGCATGCTGAGATCGCTGCTAGGCGCAACCGCTGTTTAGTCAGGGGAAAAATGGGATGAAGAGTATGCAGGTAGGTATCGCTGTTCTCACTCCGGATGAACGTAAGCGCCGAAAAGAAAGAGAAGTACGCCGCGACATCGAAAAGCGCAAGAAAAAAGCGGAGGCAGATGCACAAGCTCTCGCGGCTGACCTTGCGGCCCAGCGCGCTGCTAATCCCGACCTCGCTGCAGCTGACGCCGCGGCGGCCCGCCTAGTCAATCCGCGTATTCGCGGAGGCATTCTCAAGTAAGAGGAAAATCCGTGCGCGGGCGCGCCGCTGGCACCACCCGGCCGGGTTAACTGCGCTGCGGCCGCCGGTTGCTAACAGCGCAAGCGGACGGCCATGTTGTTTACTGCTGCGCCGAACGCACCGCCAGCGCAGCCCGTTCGGCGAGCACCGCTAGCGCGTTGCGGCCCAAGGCCGCAGCGTCGGCCTGGACGGAACAGCCGTCCAGTTCGCTTATGTCCGCGGCGGCGCTGTCGCGCAAGTCGCGCAGCACACCCACCAGCAGGGCGTGGTGATGGGCCGTGGCCACCAGCTGGCCAAGGACGGCCACACTGGCACCATTGAGCTCACCGCACAACAGCAACTTGCCCTCGGCGCTGAAGATGGCGTGTTCACCGCACCCGCGGATCATGCATAGATCGAGAGGCAGGGCCGCGGCCGGCACCAGGGCGGCCGCAGCGCCATCCTGCAGCAGCGCCGCGTCTGCGGCGCCGGGGCCCGCCGCCATTAGAGTCAGGCAGGCCAGACTGGACGTGCGGACTGTGGCATGGCCAGGGATCAGGCTCAGGCGAGCCCGTTTGCGACGGTTGATGTCGCCGGCAGTATGATGGTCCATTGCGATTCTCCCTGTAGGCTAGACGGCGGCTACCAGCGGGGACCCGCACCGACGGCGGCCAGCGTGGCGGCGCGCCGCATCTCGGATGCGGGCGAGGGCGCGGCTGCCGTCGCAGACATGATAGGCGCCCATTCGTCCGGCCTCATGCTCAGCATGTCGCCGCCGATTACTTCGAGCTCGGTGGCGCGGTCGTAGCTGGGCACCAGCTTCGAATAGGCGGTGACGGCGTTGACCAGACCGTAAGCGTTGAGCATCGGATCGCCGAACAGACAGCGCAGCACGCCGATGCGCTCCGCCGAATCGAGCGAAAAGCGGTTGCCCAGCCGGGCCACCGCCTCCACGGGATCGCCGGTCAGCTTGATGCCGAGGGTATTGCGCATGCGTGTGGCCAGCAGCTCCAGGGTACCCTGCGACAGGGCATAGTTGACCATGTCGCGTGCCTTGAGCAGCAGGGCTGCATCTTCGGCTTTTAAGGTGTCGTCCTGAAACATGTTCAGTGCCAGCTGCTCGTCCGTGTCGATCTTTTGCTTGCGCCCCACGTGCGTGCGGCTCATGCCCAAGTCCAGCGCCACGGCGCCGTTGTCGCACACCAGCCTGTATATGAGCGGGTCGATGCGCAGCTTTCCATACCCAACCTCGCTGTTGGTAATTACCACGCCGGCCTGCACCACGTCGCCTTTTTGCACTTCGAATTCTAGGCGTCGGCTCACGGCTTTGATGTACATCCGGGTCTCGGTCAGCTCGAGCGACACCATTTCCAGTCCATCGACACTGCGCAGGGCAGGGAAGATGGCCGCGGCGATCTCGAAATTGTCGATGCGCTTGTAGCTCGACGACAGGAAGGCGCGCAGCTTTCCGTCTAAAGTCCGCAGCTGGCACGCATCATTGGCGTGGTGCTGCAGCCAAGTGTTGACGTTGCGGTCCAGCAGTTCCGGCGCGAGCCGGCGCATGCGGTCGAAATAGGCGCCCGGTATTTCGAGGCGTTGGGCCATCTGGCCGCGTGCGATATCGTTGACTTCGAACCTGTTGATGGCACCGCCGTAGACACTCGGGAACGACACAGTGCTCACTCCGTCGGCGTCGGTATGGTGGACCAGCGCTGGCGAACGCACCATGTAATCGCGCTTGACATCGTTCTGGCGGACCAGTTCGTTCATAAATTGTTCGTAGTTGCGGCCTGCTCTCATGCTGTTTCTCCTGAAAAGGGCGGCGCGCTCCCCCGGCGGGGAAGCAATTCGCCGCGCGGGGTGGTCAATCTCGGCCAGTTAGATGGCCATCGGTACAAGCAGGGCCGGTGCTACGCGGCCCTGCAAGCGGCCTGCGGCGCCGGCGTGAGCCGGACCGAAGCGAAGCGGCCCGGGTAGGGGCCGGTGGCGCGTACGCTCAGGCGTGCGCGCGGGATAGTTGCGACTCGGTGTGGGCCAGGGCGGCACGCGAGCGCAGGTAATCGTCGAGCGGATCGTCGCCGGACTCAGCCGGGATGAATACCTCGACCTTGAGGCGCCGCCCGCACGCGGCATAGCGGCTACGCTGCGCTAGCGTGTAGGCGGCCATCTGACCGGCAAAGGTGCTGGGGGTGTCGTTATCGCCAAATATCCACAGTTCCTGGACGTCGTCCGGTGTAATGAACTTGGCCAGCCCGCCGGCCGACAAGGCCGCGGCCACTGGAATGCCATGCCGCAAACTCACGGCCACGGCACTTTCGATGCCTTCGGCCACTGCCACGCGCCGAGCTGGTGCGTTCAGCCATACGGCGGCCCCATCGGGCTGGGCAACGAACAGCTTCTTGGCCTGCGGGACCGCCGCTTTGGCGCCTTCGCCCAAGTAGGTTCGGTGCACCGCGACCAGCTGCCCGCGCAGGGTTGCAGCCGCCAACATGGCCGGATAGGTGCCAAGCAGATGCATCCGGTCATCGTCGCCCTTCTCGTAATAGTCGAGCGCGCTGTGATAGCGCAGGCTGTCGGGAAAGTTGGCTAGGTGCAGGCCGCGCGCGCACAGGTAGCGGTCGACCGGATCGCCGCGCCGGATCGGGCGTGCCGCACTCCAAGCCTGCATCATCCTGGCCCGCAGGTAGGCGGCGCTGGGGGACCGAACCACCCGTGGCGCTGCGGGCAGACCGAGCCACAACTGGCGCTCGAG
The DNA here is from genome assembly GCA_946479705.1 of uncultured Oxalobacteraceae bacterium. The sequence goes on along the minus strand of CAMLHI010000128.1, from coordinate 1,905 downwards.
CTTTTCGAGGACGGTCCGGTGGTCCCAGCCGAACAGGCCTTGCAGCAGCTTAAAGCCGCCGCCTGGTCCGCACACGCTGCAGATGTAATTGCCCATGCCGAACTTGTCGGTATAGCGGAAGCGGTCGGTGCCGCCGCATCCGGACAGCGGACAAGCCTGGTTGCTGCGGTTCAGGATGCGCTTGTTCACACCAAGGCCCAGCAACAACTCGGTCCAGCGGCCCTGAGCGGCGGCACCAACGGCTTTCAATCGTTCATCAAAGGCGCGTTGGGCTTCATTCATGGCCGCCCCTGCGCGCCTTGCCGGAACGATGGCAGATCGGCGAGTAATGCAGAATGCCTGCTGCGACGGCGGCGTGCATGTCGGCGGCCTGCAGCACGCGCGGGGCGTGGCGTGGTCGACCGCGTTGCCATGGCTGGACCTGGTAACCGCTTGCGACGATCCGGATCCGGTAATTGCGCTTGTGGCGCAGGCCGACGTAGAACGCGCGGCCGGGACGCTGGTCGAGCAGTTCAGCTTCCTTGACCAGGTAGTCGAGCTGCTCAAGTCGGTCGACCCGATGCAGGGGACGAAGGCGCCGCGGCGGAGCAGGGTGCTTGCACATGATGGTCTCCTCGAAGGGGCGTTCGCCCCCCTTCAAAAAAATGATGAAATTTCACGGGCGTCACAGGAACAGATCTCCCTGCACCTCGGTGACGCGGATCTGCTGGTTGATCCACTGGGCGTTCTTGTTGAGCTGAAGCGCGACCCAGTCGGGACTTTCCAGCAGCGCAGCACGCACCCAAGCGGGGTAAACGCCGAACGCTTCGCGCAACCACGGCGACATCTGGCGCCGGATCTGGTCGCGTAATTCCTCGACATCAAGCGCGCCGGCGAAGGGCAGTGGCGACAACGGACTGCGCGAGGCGACGGCGACGCAGGTGGCGAACGAAAACGGCGCAGCGTCGCGGTCCTGGTCGGTAAACACCCAGCGCAACAGTTCGATGCGCTCGGCCAGCGAGGTGGTTGGCTTGGCCAGCTCACCGACCTTGGCCAACAGCAGCAGGTGCACCTGCACCACCTCGTACTCGGACCACGAAGCGCCGTCGCAGGCGGGACGCTCGTCGTCAAGGGCGAACAACTGCTGGCCAAATAGATCCGGGCTGGCCGATACTGCATCGTCCGGCACAGGGCGGCGGTCCGGCTTCGGCTCGGTGGCCGGGCAGGTAAGGTACAGCGGTGCCAGCCAGCGCGCGCCGGCTGGCAGACCAGAAGTGGTCGGCAGGTCATACATGATGGTCGTCCTCCTTAAAGTCCGGAGGGCGTCATCCCCACCGGGGAAAGAACGCCCCCGAGGGTTGTGATGCTTGCGTGGATGATGCGGCACGCGACGTATGGGCCGTCGCGCTGTCGTTGAAACAGCACCGGCACGCCGCCTGGCCGCACGAAGCGGACGGGCAGGCTGCAGTGCAAAGCTGCGAACGTCGTGTGCGTCGTTCGGCAGTGCTTGGCGCTACTCCTCTTCTAGCGAGATGCGCGCGTCCCGGCCGGCACGGGCAGTCGAGCACGCCGGCGGGTGGGTTTGACCGGATGGTCACCGAAGGGAACGCTGTGGACCCACTGGACCGCGCGCCCAATGCAGGCGACGGCCCAAGCCGTGCCGGCGACACTAAGGCCGCACTCAACGGCGGCCACGACGGGCCGGCAGCCGACAAGGTTGAGCAGGGTGCACGGGTGGCGTGGCCGGTTGGGCGGTGGGGCAATACCGGCGGATGCCGGCTGCGGCGCGCTGTTCGCGTGCTGCACCAGCCAGCCGCCGGCAGAAGCCGTGCGCGCAAAGGCGGGCGCGTGAAGGACTGGCTTTGGCGGTCGATACCGCTCGGAAATGCCAGCTACCGTGGGAAGATCGGGCGCCGAACGGCCTGA
>CAMLHI010000127.1 GCA_946479705.1 uncultured Oxalobacteraceae bacterium | reverse complement strand
TCCGTAATCTTACTACCTGGACACTGCTTCATCGCGACTTGCCGCGTAGCTAACAACAAGATCAGGAAAGCTTGCTAATGAGACGATATACCATCACGCTAGGGGCCGGGACCACGGTGGGCGGCAAGGTGGTGGCCGCCAGCGCCGGCGCCAGCATCAACGGCGTGCCAATTGCGCTGGAGGGGGACGCGGTCGATTGCCCGGCCTGCGGCAGCCGCGGCAAGATCCTGTGCGTGGGGCCGCGGATTCCGGAAACCTGGAACGGGCGCCATGTGGCGCTGGAAAACGATTTGTGCACCTGCCGCTGCAGTCCCTTGCCCAGGCTGCTGGCCAACCAGACCGCGCGCAGCCAGGTGATCAAGGATACCGGGCGGGCGCTGTCGCATCCCCTCGAAACGCTGCCCCGGCGCCAGCGCGGCGCGGCGCGCGCGGCGCGCTTCGTGCTGCTCGACGAGGGCACTGGCAGGCCCTTGGCGCACCGCGAATACGCGGTGGTGCGCCAGAGCGGCCGGCTCGAATTCGGCCGCTCGGACGAGCGCGGCCAGACCCATCTGCTGTCGGCCACGCTGCATGCCGAAGCGATCGATATCTATCTCTAGGGAGCCCCATGACAGCGTCGCTGATTTCGCCCACCGGCACCGTGCTGCTGCATCGCGTGCGTTCCTGTACCGATAGTGCCACCGATCCCCAGGCCAAGCCGGTGCGCGTACGCCTGAGCGTGTCCGAGCGCGAGGCACAGGCGGCGTCCGCCGAGGCGGCGCAGCCCGAGCCGCAGGAGAACAGCGCCTGAGCGGCGCTTGTCAGTGCCGCTACCGCCTCCGCCGGCCTTGCCGATCGGGTAAGCTTTGCCTTTTAACTCTCCGGCAAAGCGAGGTAGTCCTTGTCCGTCACGAACCGAAAGCGCCTGCTATGGGCGCTGCTTGCGCTGGCCGCGCTGGGCGCCCTTGCCATTGCGCTGTTGCAGAGGCAAGGCGGAACAGGCCGCATCGCGACCCTGCTGCCGAACAGGCAGGCGCCCACGGTGCTGGGCTGGACCGTGCACCGCGCCATCGTGGCCGGGGACGGCAGCACCGGCTTGCAGGACGGCGCCGCGGCGCGCTTCGCCGATCCCTTCGGGCTGGCGCTGGACCGCGCCGGCACGCTGTACGTGAGCGACGGCGGCGACAATAACCGCATCCGCAAGATTGCCGCCGACGGCAGCGTGAGCACCCTGGCCGGCGGCGCCGAAGGCTTTGCCGACGGCAGCGGGGCGGCGGCCTCGTTCAATACGCCGTCCGGGCTGGCGCTGGATGCGGCCGGCAATCTGTATGTGGCCGATACGGGCAATAACGCCATCCGCAAGGTCAGCCCGCAGGGCGTGGTCAGCACGCTGGCCGGGGGCGGTGCGGCCGGCCTGCGCGATGGCGTGGGCGCGCAGGCCCAGTTCAACGGACCGGTCGGGGTGGCGCTGGACCGGGCCGGCAATGTGCTGGTGGCCGATACCTATAACGACCGGATCCGCCGCATCGCGCCGGACGGCACGGTCACGACCCTGGCCGGTGGCGCTCCCGGCCTGCTGGACGGTCCGCAAGCGCAGGCGCTGTTCGATACGCCGACCGGCATCGCGGTCGATCCTTGGGGAGGGATCGTGGTGGCCGACAGCGGCAACGGCGCCGTGCGCCGGCTCGGCCCGGACGGCAGCGTGAGTACGCTGGCAGCGCCGCCGGCCCAAGCCGGCCAAGTGTCGCTGGGCCGGCCGGTGTCGCTGGCGGTGACGGCCGACGGTTTCCTGTATGTGGGCGACATGGCGCGCGGGCGCATCTGGCAGCTGGCGCCGGGCGGCGCGCTGCGCGGCTTGAGCGGAGTGGGCATCGACATCGCCATTGGCGACGCGCGCATCGAGCGGCTGGCACGTCCCACCGGCATGGCGTTGGCGCCGGACGGCGGCCTGTATGTGGCCGATTCGGTGGGACGCCGGGTGATGCGGCTGTCGCCGCGGGCCTTGCCGGCGGCACCCGCACGGGCATTGGCTGTCGCATCCGAACCGGTGGCGGCGCCGCGCGCGGCCAGCTTCCCGTGGCCGCTGGCGCCGCAGAATGGCTGGCATGAGGTGGTCGGCATCGTGGGCGAATGCCGCGGCAGCTACGACGGCGAGAGCCGCGACCATTTTCACAATGGCCTGGACGTGCAGGGCGACATGGGATCGCCGGTGCTGGCGGTGGCCGCCGAGAAGGTCGGCAGCCCTGTGTCCACTTGGGGCTTCGGCGAGGTGGGCGAGGGCATGAGTGTGGACCACATGACGTACTTGCACATGCGGGTGGGGCGCGATGTGCGCGACCGTCCGCTCGATCCGGAACGTTTTGCCGTGCTGCCAGACGAGAAAGGCAAGCCGGCGCGCGTGCGCGTCAAGCGCGGTACGCGGTTTGCCGTGGGCGACAAGCTCGGTACCGTCAACCGGATGTTCCATGTGCATCTGGTGCATAAGGTGCCGGGCGGGGAATCGAATCCGATCGCCTTGCCGCTTCCAGGACTGGTGGACCGCGTGGCGCCGCATATCGATGGCGTGTGGCTGAGCGACGCGGCGGGCCAGCGCCTGGCGGCCAAGCGTGGCAAGCGCGTGCTGGTGCCGGCCGCCGGCGGCCCGCTGGCGCTGGTGGTGGAGGCCTGGGACCAGGTCGACGGCAATGCCAGGCGGCGCAAGCTGGGCTTGTACAAGCTGGGCTTCCAGGTGCTGCGCGCGGACGGCACGCCGCTGCCGGGCTTCGAGGCGCCGCGCGTGAATATCGAATTCAACCGCCTGCCGCCGGACCCTGAGAGCGTCAAGGTGGCGTATGCGGAAAAGAGCGGGATCACGGTGTATGGCAACGCCAGCACGCGCTTCCTGTACGTGGCGACGAACATCGTGCGCGATGGCCGCGCCGAGCAGGGCAGCTGGGACCCGGCCGGGCTGGCACCGGGCGATTACCTGATCCGCGTGCTGGCGGCCGACTATGCCGGCAACGCGGCCACGGTCGGGCGCGATTTGCCGATCACGGTGCGGTGAGGCCGCGCGCGCCGGGCTTGGCCGCTCAGGCGCTGGCCAGTCCCAGGCGGGGGCCGCCGCCGGCCTTGGCGTAGCGCGCCACCGACAGGTCGTCGTGGGCGATGGCCGGACGGCGCGCCGACAGCAGGTCGGCCAGCAGCTGGGCCGAGCCGCAGGACATGGTCCAGCCCAGGGTGCCGTGGCCGGTATTGAGGAACAGGTTGGGCAGCGCGGTGCGGCCGACCAGCGGGGTGCCGTCCGGCGTCATGGGACGCAGGCCGGTCCAGAAGCCGGCTTGGGCGATGTCGCCGGCGCCGGGGAACAGGTCGCCCAGGACCATCTCGAGCGTGGCGCGGCGGCGCGGGTCGAGGCGGGTGTCGAAGCCGGCGATTTCGGCCATGCCGCCGACGCGGATGCGATCGTCGAAGCGGGTCACGGCGATCTTGTAGGTTTCGTCCAGCACGGTCGAGACCGGGGCGCGGCTGGCGTCCTTGACCGGCACGGTGATCGAATAGCCTTTGAGCGGGTAGACCGGCAGGTCGACCAGGCCGTGCAGCAGCTTGGTCGAGAAGGCGCCCAGCGCCACCACGTAGGCGTCGGCCGTGAGGCGTTCGGCGCCGGCATGCACGGCGGCGATGCTGTTGCCTTGCACGGCGAGGCGGTCGATGGCGACGTTGTAGCGGAATGTCACGCCCAGCGCGGTGGCCATCGCGGCCAGGCGGGTGGTGAACAGCTGGCAGTCGCCGGTTTCGTCGTTGGGCAGGCGCAGGGCACCCACCAGCCGGTTCTGGACGTGGGCGAGCGCCGGTTCGGCCGTGCCCAGTTCGGCGCGGGTCAGCAACTCGAAGGGCACGCCGGCGTCGCGCAGCACCTGGATGTCCTTTTCGGCGCTGGCGAATTGCGCTTCGGTGCGGAACAATTGCATGGTGCCGCGCTGGCGGCTTTCGTAGGCGATGCCGGTATCGGCGCGCAGGGTGCGCAGGCAGTCGCGGCTGTACTCGGCCAGGCGCACCATGCGTTCCTTGTTGACGGCGTAACGGGGGGCGCTGCAATTTTTCAGCATTTCCCACATCCATCGCAGCTGGAAGGCGCTGCCGTCGGGGCGGATCGCCAGCGGCGAATGGCGCTGCAACAGCCACTTCATGGCTTTCAAGGGAACGCCGGGCGCGGCCCAGGGCGAGGCGTAGCCGGGGGAAATCTGGCCGGCGTTGGCGAAGCTGGTTTCCAGCGCGGGACCGGGCTGGCGGTCGATCACCGTGACCTCGTGGCCGGCGCGGGCCAGATAGTAAGCGCTGGTGACACCGATGACGCCGCTTCCCAGAATCAGTACCCGCATGATATGCCCCGTTTTAAGTTGTTGAACTGCTGTGTGTTTCCGCTATATTATTGGGAGATTGCTAGTTGTTGTTCACGTAGAAGTGTCGATATTTGGTGGATTTTCATGCGAACCTTCAAGGAAACCGGGCGCGGCCTGGACAAGCTGGACCGGCATATCCTGCGCATCCTGCAGGAGGAGGCGCGTATTTCGATGAAGGAATTGGGCGAACGGGTGGGGCTCTCGGTCACGCCCTGCATCGAGCGGGTCAAGCGGATGGAGCGCGATGGGGTCATCGGCGGCTATTACGCGCGGGTGTCGCCGGCGGCGCTTGGCGCCAAGCTGCTGGTGTTCGTGGAAATTACCCTGAACCAGAAGTCGGCGTCGGCGTTCGAGCAGTTCCGCCGCGAGGTGCTGCGCATTCCCGAGGTGCAGGAGTGCCATCTGGTGTCGGGCGATTTCGATTACCTGATCAAGGCGCGCATTCACGAGATGGCCGAGTACCGCAAGCTGCTGGGCGACATGCTGCTGCAATTGCCGGGGGCGGCGCAATCGAAGAGTTATGTGGTGATGGAAGAAATCAAGGAAACGCTGGCACTGTCGACCGAGGTGCTGCGATGAGCAGGGCGGGCTGCTGACATGTCGCGTACCAAACGCTTGCTGGACTTGATGCAAATCCTGCGCCGCCACCGCTATCCGGTGACCGGGGCGGCACTGGCCGAAGAGCTCGGGGTGAGCCTGCGCTCGCTGTACCGCGATATCGCCACCTTGCAGGAAAACGGCGCCAGCATCGATGGCGCGCCGGGCCTGGGTTATCTGTTGCGGCCGGGCTTCACGCTGCCGCCGCTGATGCTCACTGAAGACGAGATCGAGTCGCTGGTGCTCGGTTCGCGCTGGGTGGCCGAACGGGGCGACGCGCGCCTGGCCGCGGCGGCGCGCAATGCGCTGGCCAAGATCGGCGCGGTGCTGCCGCCGGCAGTGCGCGACGCGGCGGACGAGTCGGCCTTGCTGGTCGGACCGGGCCAGGCGCTCAGCGGCGGCGATGTCGACCTGGCCGTGGTACGTCACGCCATCCGGGCCGAGCGCAAGCTGCATCTCGCCTACCGCGATCTCAAGGGTGCGGCCTCGGAACGCACCGTGTGGCCGCTGGCGCTGGGGTTCTTCGACCACGCGCGCATCGTGGTGGCGTGGTGCGAGCTGCGCGGCGGCTTCCGGCATTTCCGTGCCGACCGCATCGGGACGCTGACGCCGACCGGGGAACGCTATCCGCGCCGCCGCAGCGCGCTGATTCGCGAATGGCACGAGGTCAACGGCATCGCGCGCCAGCAGTGAACGCCATGCCGCTTGGGCATGTCGGCTACTGACAAAAACTGACAGGGGGTGGTCTCACAATGGTGTCTGTTTCAACACAGACATCATTTAATTTCAGGGAGATCCACCATGTTCGAGCCAAATTTTATCCTTCTCTACGTCGACAGCCCCGCGCGCAGTGCTGCCTTCTATGCGAATCTGCTGGACAAGCGGCCGGTCGAGGCTTCGCCGACCTTCGCGATGTTCGCGCTCAGTTCGGGCGTGATGCTGGGCCTGTGGGCGCGCCACACGGTCGAGCCGCCTGCGGCGGCAAGCGCGACGGCGCGCGGCGAACTGGCCTTCGCCGTGGGCGACGACGCCACCGTCCGCCAGCGCCGCGACGACTGGGCCGCGCAAGGCTTGCCGATCATCCAGGAGCCGACCCGCATGGATTTCGGCTTCACCTTCGTGGCGCAAGACCCGGACGGCCACCGCCTGCGCGTGTTTGCCCCCGGCGGCGAAGGCTGAGAAGCTGAGAGCCTTTCGATCATGCCCGCTCATCACGCCCGAAAACCTCTCAGACTCTGAGGCGAAGCGCGTGCACTGGCTGGCTTCGGGCGCCGGTTCACCAGCTGACCGGCATGCGCAGGGTGAGCGAGACGTCGGGCGTGTCGCGCGTC
>CAMLHI010000126.1 GCA_946479705.1 uncultured Oxalobacteraceae bacterium | reverse complement strand
TCGCTAGGGAGTCGTGGGTGGGTCGATCAGACGGGCCGCATCGGGCGCGGCGGGGCGTTCCCCACCATTCTTTTGCGCAACTTCTATATGATATAGCCACGGCCGCTGTTCCGCAATTGCGCCTTAGAGTGCGGGCGGAATCTGTCGGTCCAGGTCGACATTCATGAGAAAAACGGCAAGTTCCCGGTCACCGGTCCCGATGTCGCGTTAGTTGGAAATATTTAAATATCAATAAAATTTCTTACAATAAAACATTTATTTATAAAAACCTTTATTGAACTGTGGTAACATTGGCGTCGTTTCAAATTGGTCCACATTTCCGTCCCGATATCGGCGACTTCGCGCATATTTCTTCATAGAATTTTCATCCATGCATTTCCGTCTGCGTTTTTCTAAGCTTCTTTTCGTCATTTTCCTCACGTTCTGTTCACTTTCTGTATCGCATGCGCAAGATACCCGCGCCCCGTCCGTCTCCATCACGAATGACATGGGGGGCTACGCCGATCAGCCCTCGATCAGCGACGACGGCCGTTATATTGCCTTTCGCTTCTCCACGCAGCCCCCAGGCGGGGGACGCACCGACATCTTCGTTCAGGATAGGGTGACTGGTGTTCGTCAAAACGTCACTAGCGGCGCCGTCGGCAATGTCCTCAACAATACCGGGCAAAATCCTATCATCAGCGGAAATGGACGCTACGTCTTGTATCGGACCAGCGCTACGAGTTATGGCACCGTAGGAGCCTATGCCTATCGTGTATTCGATCGCATCAATGCAACCACCGACACCGCAATCGAGTTGAATACGGGTTTCTCGAGTTTTACCTACGCCGCGATTTCTGCGGACGGGCGTTATGTGGTATATCGCGCGCCTGTCGAAACAAAGTACGGAGTATTCGTGCGCGACATGGTCGCAAAAACCACTGTTCAAGTCGGTCCGCTCTGGAGCCTCTCTGGCATGTCTGCTGGCGACCGGTTGGGCATCAGCGCGGACGGCAGGTTTATCTTGGTTCCAGCTAGGGAAACCCCAATAGCTAATAAGAATGCAGTGGTGATTGACCGCGTAACCGGAGCGATTGAGTTGGCAAGCATAAATTTCTCCGGTCCGAACGGTTCCAATGCCGACCAGCCTTCTATAAGCTCCGATGGCCTGAGCGTTGCCTTTTCGTCGCAATCCAACTCCTTGGTTCAAGGTGACACTAATACAAACTTCGACGTATTCGTGCGAAACAGAGTGACCGCAACGACAGAGCGCATTATCTCGGATGCTGGCAATGCGAATATGAGTGCGAATGCACGTTATGTTGTATTTGCCGACCGTCGGAGAATTTCGCCTCAGGCTCCGGAGGAGGGGATACATCGATATGATCGCGTTACCAAAAGCATGCGTAGCGTCCTCGGGACAACATACCTTACGGTCTCGCCGGTAGCGAGCGCTGATGGCCGCTTCATCGCCTATACGCAAAACTACTCCCTTGCGAATCGGCCCACCGGGGCGCAAATCTTTGTTGCCGACTTTGGACCGCCGGCGGGACTCTCGGCGTCGCTCGCGAGCCTTGCGCTGACGGAAGGCGGAATCGAGGGAACGTACAGCCTGGTCTTGACCACGGCGCCGACCGCCGACGTGACGGTCACGATTGCCACCGGCACTCAACTGACGGCTGCCAGGACCCAGCTGACGTTTACGCCGGCGAACTGGAACGTGCCGCAGACGGCCAGCATCCGGGCAGTCCAGGATGGCGTGAGCGAAGGCGCGCATAGCGCGGTGATCACCCATGCGCTGGCAAGTACCGACCCCGCCTACCAGGCCACCGGCGTGACTCCGGTGAACGTCGCGATTACCGATGCGGTGATTCCGACCATTGCGACTTCGGTGGGCGCGGGCGTCGTCTGGACCCAGCCTGGTCTGCCCGTTCACGGCACCGCGGCACCCGGTACGACCGTGCTGGTCTCAGCTAGCAACATGACGACCAATGCCGTCGTTGCCGCCAGTACGGTGGCCGATGCGAGTGGCATGTGGAACCTCACGCTGTCGGGACTGACCGACGGGGTGTACCAGTTGCGGGCTGAAACCAATGCGATCGGCAGCACCATCGCAACGGTCACGATCGATAGCCATGCGCCGGTGAGTACCGTTGCAATCAGCCCTGCCGCTGTCGCGGGCTGGTATGCCTCCTCAGTGCAGCTTACTATCAGCGCCGCCGACGCCATTGGCGGGCAGGGCGTGGCCCGCAGCGAATACAGCATCAATGGCGGTGCCTACGCGATGTTCCCGGCCGCAGGCCTCAGCCTGGCTACCCAAGGCTCCACAAGCGTTTGCTATCGTTCGGTCGACAAGGCCAACAATGTCGAGGTTGCAAGGTGCGTTGCGATCGCGGTCGACACGATCGCGCCTCAAGTGGCGGCGGTATTTAATGCCGTGAACAATACCCTGGCGCTAAGCGCGAGCGACAGCGGTTCGGGTATCGCCAGCGTTGAAGCATCCCTCGATGGCGGGCTTACCTGGTCGCCGTATGCTGCCCCCCTTGAGTTCGGCAGCGATGGCAGTCACATCGTGCAGTATCGCGCCCGCGACAAGGCTGGCAATCAGACCGTCGGGCAAACGACAGTGCAGGTCCTGACGACGCCGGTGATCATCGCCCCTCAAGCCGGGACGGCAAGCGAAGCAGTCATGTCGACCTTCAATCTGGGCAGCTTTACTGACCGAAGCACCGATGGCCCATGGGCTGTCGATGTCGACTGGGGCGATGGGAGCGTCCATACGAGCTTTAGCGTCGACGCGGCAGGTGTTCTCAACCCGGCGCCCCACACCTATGCGGATAGCGGTTCCTTTACGGTGAATGTCAAGGTGACCGACCGCACGGGCACGGTGGGCAGTGCCGTATTCCCGGTCAACGTGCTGAACTCGGCGCCACGCGCTGAACTGCGCGTGCCTGCCACGGCCCTCGAAGGAGCCACTGTGCTCGTGCAAATGCTCAATCCCATCGATGCCTCTGCTGCCGATGTGCTGGCCGGCTTTCGCTACGCGTTCGCGTGCGATGGTGGATCCCTGTCCAACGCCACGTACGCCAACAGTGGTACTAAAAGGATCGTCGTGTGCAACGTCGGCGACAGCGGTACGCAGACTGTGCGTGCCCGCATCATCGACAAGGACGGTGGCTATACCGAGTACACCGGGTTCATGGCTGTCAGCAATGTCGCGCCGCAGGCAATGTTGTCCGCTCCCAGCGCAGTGGTCGAAGGTGGCAGCGCAAGCGTAAGCTTAAGCGGTGCAATCGATCCGTCGGGCGCGGACACCCAAGCTGGTTTCCGTTATGCATTCGCTTGCGGAACCGAGTCGCTCGATGGGGCAAGTTATGCCACAGGCAGCACAAATTCCAGCGCCAGTTGCTCGTTCGCCGATGGCCCCTCGGTGCAAGCCGTGCGCGCGCGGATCTTTGACAAGGACGGCGGCTTCACGGAATACTCTACCGCAGTCAGCGTGTCCAACGCAGCGCCGGTCTTGGGGGCGATCGAGGCACCAGCATCGCCAGTCTTCGTCAACACGCCCGCTACTGTGCGCGCAGGGTTTGCCGACTCCGGCGGCGCCGACACCCACACCGCTCGCATCGACTGGGGCGATGGCAGCGTTTCCGAGGGGGCGGTCAATGAAATGCTTGGGACCGGCAACGGGGTTGTCAGCGGCGAGCATCTTTATCTGTTGCCGGGAAACTATACGATCCAAATCACCTTAACCGACAAGGATGGCGGCGCGGGCTCGGCAACGTATGGCATGACGATCGTCGCCAACGAGCCGTAACAACGACGACTAGACAACAGCGGCGACAGCCCTTGTTGTCGAGGCCATCGACATCGTGAGCGTGAACGATGCGGCGCTGCCACCCTTGGACCCGCCCGAGCCTCCATTGTGGGCGCTGCTCGGCCTGCGTTTGGCCGGGGGCGTCCGTGCGGCGCCGCGACACTGTACTACCACGATCCGATTTTATTCATCCTCCCCTCTTAACATAAAAAACATGAGATTGAATTCCATTGCTGCGATCTTCGCACTGACTCTTGCAAGTGCCTCAGCACAAGCCAACGTTTTTTCGTTCACGGGCTCGTTCGCCAATGATAACGACGTTCAAAAAATTAACTTCACCGTGAATTCGTGGTGGCCGACCATCGGTATTCGTAGCTGGTCGTATGCCGGAGGCGTCAACGCCCACGGTGACACGATCACGCGCGGCGGCTTCGACCCGATCATGGCGGTGTTCGATTCAAATGGCATTCCGGTGAGCTACAACGACGATGGCGGCTGCTCCATGGTGGCAGCAGACGCCGTGACCGGAAAGTGCTGGGACACGTACATGCTGACCCCCATGGCGGCAGGCACCTACACGATCGCGCTCTCCCAGTACGACAATTATTCGCTCGGCAACCTGGCCGATGGCTTCGCTTTCGATGGTGTATCCAACCAGACCTTCCGCAACGGCTTCGTCGATGACGCAGGTAACCGACGCACATCGTTCTGGGCGTTAGACATCCTGAACGTGAGCGATGCGATGCTGCCGTCAGCGGTTGGCGTACCGGAGCCTGCATCGCTGGTGCTGCTCGGCCTGGGCATCGTGGGTATCGCTGCCGCGCGCCGCCGCAATGTGCTGCGCTTGATCGGGCGTGGTCCAAAGTAAAGATGATCCGACGCGGCAGGGATTCTTCTTCGTTCGCGGATGCCTGGCGTTCAGCCGCTTCGCTGTGGAGTCGTTGGGGGTTCCAGCAGACGGGCCGCGTCGGGCGCGACGGGGATCGTCCCACCAGTTTTTTGCGCAACTTCTATCTGATATAGCCACGCCAGCAGTTCCGCAATTGCGCGGTAGAGTGCGGGCGGAATCTGTCGGTCCAGGTCGACATCCATGAGCAAGGCGACCAGTTCGCGCGATTCGTGCAGGTAGACGCCGGCATCCTTGGCGCGCTGCATGATCTGTTCGGCGATCAAGCCCTTGCCCTTGGCCACTACCTTGGGTGCGGGATCGCCGTCGCGGTAAGCCAGTGCCACCGCGCTGCGCTGCTTGCGCAAGCTCGGCGGCTCAGCCATCGCCATCGGCCCGGGCGGCGCGGATATTGAGCGACGACAGCGGCAGCCCGGCGGCGTCGAGCGCGTCCGACAGGCTGGCGGCATGGGCGCGCAGCAGCTCGCCGGTGCCGCTGGAACCGGCCTCCACCTGGATGTGCAGCTGGCCGCCGTGGAGCACCACCGTGGCGGCGACTTCGCCGAGCAGCGGGAAGCGCAGGCGCACGCCGCTGCGCCAGGGGGTATCCGGCTCGGCCTCGCCGCCGTTGGCGTGCCGTTCGGGTGCGTCTTTCGCCACTTCCCAGCGCATCGCCTGGCCCGGCCAGGGCTGGCCTTCCCACACCACCCGGCCCTGTTCCTGGGTGTTGAGCTGGAGGTTGATGAACTGAGCGGTTTCCTGGTCGATGCCGAGCAGGGCCGGAGTGGCGGCCGTTGCGCCGGCCTGCTGCTGTGGACGGGCTGCTTCGGTGTCGGCGCCGCGCTGCATCTGCGGTTCGCGCGCAAGCGTTTCCAGGGGGCGCTCCCCGGCTGACCATTCGGCCACATGCGATTCGTAGAACAGCCCGCTTTCGGCGAGCGACTGTTGCAGGGCCGCGGCAATCTGCTGGGGCGGGGCGGCGGGCGTGGGCAGCAGCGGTGCGGGCGCCACCAGCGCGGCCGGCGCGCGCGCCCCCGGTGCCGCCAGCACGCTGGCAAGCGTGCGCGCACTCTCGCTCAGGGTGGCCGGGGTGCTGCGCGGATCGATGGCGGGCAGGCGCTCGGCCGGAATCAGGGGCGCGCGCGCCAGCTGGGCGGCGGCGTACGAAAGGGGCCGCTGCACCAGGGGAGCGCTGTCGGCATGTGGCTCGGCGGCAGCCTGGGTGGCGGGCGCCGCTGCCTGGGCCAGTGTCGCGGGGCCGCCGGTTCGGCCTGGCGTGGCCGGCGCATGGCCACCGTCGAGATAGACCAGCGGCGCGGCGCGGCTGGCGTCCTGGCCGGCGGGCAGCGGTGGACCGGCCTCGGCATACGCCAGGGTTGGCTGGCCGCCCTGCTGGGTGGCAATCTGGAAAGTGGGGCGGGGGGATAGCGAAACCAGCGTCAGCGCCACTTGCTGGCCGACCGCGGCGCCTTCGGGGAGCAGCATGCGGGCCGGGGTGCCTGCCACTTTGACAAGAAAACTGCCGTCCGTCAGGCGCGACAGGATTTCGCCTTGCAGGGATTTGCCGAGCGAGCCGGCGAGCGCGCGCTCGAAGGCTTGCTGGCGCGGGTCGGCGA
>CAMLHI010000125.1 GCA_946479705.1 uncultured Oxalobacteraceae bacterium | reverse complement strand
GCGAAGCGGAAGACGCCAAGATCGCCGTGCGCAATATCCGCCGCGATGCCAACGAAGCGTTCAAGAAAATGGTCAAGGACAAGGCCTGCTCGGAAGACGATGAGCGCCGCGCCTCGGAAGAGATCCAGAAACTGACCGACAAGTTCGTCGTCGACATCGACAAGCTGGTCAGTGAGAAAGAGAAAGAAGTGTTGACGGTTTAGGAAGACGTGAAGGTGGCGGCAAGGCTGCGCCACCCCACAAGAATCACCCAGCGTTCCCGCACTTGGCGGGAACGCTAATTTTCAGCGAACGGTTTTCAAGGCGGGTTCGCATGCAAGGGAGTAATATAGCGCCCTTGCACAGATCCCCCATCCAGTCAGGATTTATGATTTTCAAGAGTTCGACGACAGAAGTCCCCGAAGTGGCTACGGTGCCGCGTCACGTTGCCATCATCATGGACGGCAACGGCCGCTGGGCGACCAAGCGCTTCCTGCCGCGCGTGGCCGGCCACGTCAAGGGCGTCGAAGCGGTGCGCGATGTGGTCGAAGCCTGCGCCCTGCGCGGCGTCGAATACCTCACCCTGTTTGCCTTTTCCTCGGAAAACTGGCGCCGCCCGGAAGAGGAAGTGTCGCTGCTGATGCGCCTGTTCGTCACGGCGCTCGAACGCGAAGTGGCGAAGATGCACGCCAATAATATCCGCCTGAAGGTGGTGGGCGACCTCAGCCGTTTCGACGTCAAGCTGCGCGACATGATCGCCGCCGCCGAGCGCCGCACCGCCAACAACACCCGCCTGACGGTGACGGTGTGCGCCAATTACGGCGGCCGCTGGGATATTATCCAGGCCGCCAGCAAGATGGCCGCGGCCCATCCGGGCGCCAGCGCATTCACCGAAGAGCAGCTCTCCGAACACCTGGCCATGGCCTACGCGCCCGAGCCGGACCTGTTCATCCGCACCGGCGGCGAGCAGCGCATCTCCAACTTCCTGCTGTGGCAGCTGGCCTACTCGGAGCTGTACTTCACCGACACCTACTGGCCCGACTTCTCGATCGCCTCGCTGGACGCCGCGATCGCGTCCTATCAAAGCCGCGAGCGCCGCTTCGGCCGCACCGGCGCCCAACTGAACAAGAAAAGCTGATGCTGAAAACCCGGATCGTCACTGCGGTCGTTCTTCTCGTGGTCCTGCTGGCGGTACTGTTCGGCGGCTGGTTCCCGGCTTTCGCGGCCGTGCTGCTGGTCTTCCTGCTGGCCGCCGAGACCGAAGCCTTCCAGCTGTTCCAGTCGCCGCGCAAGCAGGCGCTGATCATCAGCCTGTTCTGGACCGCGGCCTTTGCCTACACCTTCCTGTACCGTGCCCAGACCCCGGCCCTGATTTTCTGGTTCGCCTTCTCGACCATCATCTGGCTGCTGCGCTTCGTGCCCTCGCTGAAGGTCGGCCTGCCGCCGCCCAGCGGCCCGCGCAACACCATGAACGGCAGCCTGTACGCCATCTCCATCGTGGCCTGCTTCGCCGCCATCGTCATGTTCTTCCGCCATTCGCCGGTCTACCTGCTGTCGGTGATGGCGCTGGTCTGGATCGCCGACATCGGCGCCTACTTCGCCGGCAAGGCCTTCGGCAAGCGCAAGCTGGCGCCCACCATCTCCCCGGGCAAGTCCTGGGAAGGCGCCATCGGCGGCGGCATCGCGGTGCTGGTGCTGGCCGCGCTGTCGGTGGTGTCCGGGGCGCCGATCCTGGCCGACACCTTTGCCGTGCACGTGCAGGCCAAGCTGGGCTGGGCCGCGCTGTTCGGCATCCTGGCCGTGCTGGTGGCCGCCAGCATCGTCGGCGACCTGTTCGAATCCCAATTGAAGCGCCGCGCCGGCGTCAAGGACAGCAGCAATCTGCTGCCCGGCCACGGCGGGGTGCTGGACCGCATCGACGCGCTGATTCCCGTGCTGCCGCTGGCGGCGCTGATCCACAGCCAGCTGTAGGAAAGAGTACATGCAACGCATCACCATTCTCGGCGCCACCGGTTCGATCGGGGTCTCGACGCTCGACGTGCTGGCCCGCCATCCGGACAAATACCAGGTCTACGCCCTGACCGCCCATGCCCGCGTCGAGGAGCTGGCCGCCCAGTGCCTGCAGTTCAAGCCGGCGCGCGCGGTGGTCGGCACGGCCGACGCGGCCTCCCGCCTGACCCAGCTGCTGCGCGGCCACGGCCTGCGCACCCAAGTCGATCATGGCGAAGCGGCCCTGTGCGAAGTCGCCTTCTGCGCCGAGACCGACACCGTGATGGCCGCCATCGTCGGCGCGGCCGGCCTGGCGCCCACCCTGGCCGCCGCCAAGGCCGGCAAGAAGATCCTGCTGGCCAACAAGGAAGCGCTGGTCATGTCCGGCCAGCTGTTCATGGACGCGGTGCGCGAGCACGGCGCCACCCTGCTGCCGATCGACAGCGAACACAATGCGATCTTCCAGTCGCTGCCGGCCACCTACGCGCGCCAGCCCGGCCAGGCGGGCGTGGCCAAGATCGTCCTGACCGCGTCGGGCGGCCCGTTCCTGCAGCGCGCCGTCGAGACGCTCGACGCCGTCACGCCGGACCAGGCCTGCGCCCACCCGAACTGGGTCATGGGCCGCAAGATATCGGTCGATTCGGCCACCATGATGAACAAGGGCCTGGAAGTGATCGAGGCGCACTGGCTGTTCGGCGCCCCGGCCGCGCTGATCGAGGTGGTGATCCACCCGCAAAGCGTGATCCATTCGATGGTCTCCTATATCGACGGCTCCGTCATCGCCGAACTGGGCAACCCGGACATGCGCACCCCGATCGCCAACGCGCTGGCCTTCCCCGAGCGGATCGAATCGGGCGTGGCCCAGCTCGACCTGACCAGCGTCGGCCAGCTCCATTTCAGCAAACCCGACTTCCAGCGCTTCCCCTGCCTGAAGCTGGCTTTCGACGCCCTGGAAGCCGGCGGCACCGCGCCGGCCCTGCTCAATGCCGCCAATGAAGTGGCGGTGCAGGCCTTCCTCGACGAACGCATCGGCTTTCGCGACATCGACCGGGTGATCGGGCGCGTCATGCATGAAAACGGCCATGGCGCGGCCACCAGCATCGAGGCCGTGATGGCCGAGGATGCGCGCGCGCGGTCCGCTTGCGCGCGCCTGATCGCGGACATCGCCAGATGAACCTGCTGCACACGGCCATCGCCTTCCTGCTGGCGCTCGGGCCGCTGATCGTCTTTCACGAGCTGGGCCACTATCTGGTGGCGCGCCTGTGCGGGGTGAAGGTGCTGCGCTTCTCGCTCGGCATCGGCAAGGTGGTCTGGTCGCGCAAGTTCGGCCCCGACCAGACCGAGTGGGCCATCTCCGCGCTGCCGCTGGGCGGCTACGTCAAGATGCTGGACAACCGCGACCCGTCCACCGCGCTGACCGACCCGCGCGACGCCGGCCGCGAATTTACCGGCAAGAGCGTCTGGCAGCGCATCGCCATCGTGGCCGCCGGCCCCATCGCCAACTTCGTGCTGGCCATCCTGCTGTTCGCCGGCCTGTATATGCATGGCATGCCGGAGCCGTCGACCCGCATCCGCGCCATGCCCGAGACCAGCGCTGCCTACCAGGCCGGCCTGCGCGGCGGCGACCGGATCGTCGGCGTCAACGGCAAGCTGGTTGCCACCTGGTCGGAACTGCGTATGGAACTGATGGAATCGGTGCTCGACAAGACCGACGCCCAGCTCGAAGTGACGCAGGCCGGAGGAGGGCGCATCAGTGCGCAGCTGGCGTCCGAGACCCTGGCCAAGCTTGACGTGGAGAGCGATTTCCTGACCCCGATGGGACTCACCCTGGCGCGGCCGCCGGCGCGCATTGGGCGCGTGCTGCCGGGTGGCGCCGCCGAACAGGCCGGCCTGCGCCAGGACGACCTGGTGCTGGCGGTGGGCGAGCGGCCCGTGGCCGACGACCTGTCCTTGCGCGAAATGATTGTCGCCTCGAACGGCGCTCCGCTGGCGCTGACGGTGCAGCGCGGCCAGGAGCGCCTGCAGCTGACGGTGGCGCCGCGCATCGACCCGCAGCTCAAGCTGGCCCGCATCGGCGCCGAACTGGGCGGCCCGCCCGAGATGGTCACGCCGCAGTACGGCCCCATCGACGCCGTGGTCAAGGCCGGGCAGGCCTGCTGGTACTGGTCGGCCATGCAGCTGAAAATGATCGGCAAGATGATCACCGGCGAAGTCTCGCTCAAAAATGTCACCGGCCCGATCACCATCGCCGACTACGCCGGCCAGACCGCGCGCGCCGGCGCGGTCGAATTCGTGCGCTTCATCGCCCTCGTGAGCATCAGTCTGGGCGTGATGAATCTGTTACCAATTCCGGTTCTGGACGGTGGTCTTTTGCTGTATTATTCGCTGGAAGTTTTGACCGGGCGCCCCTTGCCCGCTCGCGTTGGAGAGTATGCACAACGCGCCGGCGTGGGACTATTGCTCATGCTGATGGCCCTTGCGGTCTTCAACGACGTCGCACGGCTGCTGTCATGACAGGCCTGCGCATTCCCGGACGAGGTGGTTTGGCGCGCCAGTTTGCGCGTGTCCCGTCCCAAGATCGACCCAATGATTTAGCCAATGAAATTACAATCTGATCGTTTCGCCTTGCCTTCCTTTCGCCGCAGCCTGATCGGCGCAGCTGTCCTGGCGCTGTGCGCCGCTCCTGCGCTGGCCGTGTCGCCGTTCGTCGTCAAGGACATCCGCGTGGAAGGCATCCAGCGGACCGAAGCGGGCACGGTGTTCAGCTACCTGCCGGTGCGGGTCGGCGAAACCTTCGACGACGAAAAGAGTATTGCCGCCATCAAGGCCCTGTACGCCACCGGCTTCTTCAAGGATGTGCGCCTGGAAGAAGAAAACGGCGTGCTGGTGGTACTGGTCGAGGAACGTCCCGCCATCGCCACCGTGGACTTCACCGGCACCAAGGAATTCGAGAAGGACATGCTGGTCAAGGCGCTGGGCGACATCGGCGTGGGCGTGGCGAAGATCTTCGACAAGGCCTCGGTCGACCGCGCCGAGCAGGAACTCAAGCGCCAATACCTCTCGCACGGCCTGTACGGCGTCAAGATCACCACCACCGTCACCCCGATCGAGCGTAACCGCGTCACCGTCATGTTCAACGTCGACGAAGGCGACATGGCGCGCATCAAGCAGATCAACATCGTCGGCAACAAGACCTTCAGCGACAAGGAACTGCGCGAAGCCATGCAGTTGAATACCCACGGCTGGTTCAGCTGGTACACCAAGGCCGACCAGTATTCCAAGACCAAGCTGACCGGCGACATCGAGGCCATCAAGTCCTTCTACCTGAACCGCGGCTACCTGGAGGCGAACGTCGAATCGACCCAGGTCGCGATCACCCCCGACAAGAAGGACATCTACCTCACCATCAACATCACCGAAGGCGAGAAGTACACCGTCTCGGACATCAAGCTCGATGGCGAGATGTTCGGCCGCGAGGAAGAGCTGAAAAAGCTGGTGCTGCTCAAGCCCGGCCAGACCTACTCGGGCGAACTGCTCACCAGCACCAACAAGCTCATTTCGGACCGCATGGGCACCTTCGGCTACGCGTTCGCCAACGTCAACGCCAATCCGGAGATCGACCGCGAGAACCGCAAGGTGGCCTTCACCTTCTTCATCGATCCGGGCAAGCGCGCCTACGTGCGCCACATGACCATCTCGGGCAATACCATCACCCGCGATGAAGTCATCCGCCGCGAATTCCGCCAGTTCGAAGGCTCCTGGTACGACGGCAACAAGATCAAGCTCTCGCGCGACCGCGTCGACCGCCTCGGCTACTTCAAGGAAGTCACCATCGACACGCCGGAAGCCCAGGGCACCTCCGACCAGGTCGACGTCAACCTGACCGTGGTCGAAAAGCCGACCGGTAACTTCATGATCGGCGGCGCCTTCTCGCAGGCCGAGAAGTTCACCTTCACGGCGTCGATCCAGCAGGCCAACTTCGCCGGCAGCGGCAACACGCTCGGCATCGAACTCAATACCAGCCGCTACAGCCGCACGGTGGCGTTCTCGCAGACCAACCCGTACTTCACCGACGACGGCATCAGCCAGTCCTTCGAGATCTACACGCGCTCGTCCAACCCGCCGGCGCTGAATTTGGGCAGTTACAAGGTCAAGCAGAACGGCGCGCGCCTGTCCTACGGCGTGCCGTTCTCCGAGAACGACACGGTGTTCTTTGGTGTGGGTCTGGAACGCACCACCATCGAAACCGACAGCACCAGCCCGCCGCGCTTTGTCCAGTACGTGCAGCAGTTCGGCCACATCGACAACGGCATCGGCAGCGCCACCACCAACGCGCTGCCGCTGACGGC
>CAMLHI010000124.1 GCA_946479705.1 uncultured Oxalobacteraceae bacterium | reverse complement strand
GTCGAACCAGCAAACGACTTCGAACGGGTCTGCCCGACTTCGCCGACCAGCGTGATGAAGCTGTTGAGCGCATAGTAGGCGCCCACGGTCAGGTTGGCGTTCGACCTCAGGCCGCGGGTACCGGCCAGGTTGTCCTCGTTGCGGCTGATGCCGTAGCTGACACCGAACTTGAGCTTATCGAACTTGCAGGTGCCCTGCACGAAGTAGTTGGTCGAATCGACGTCGCCCTGGTCGGCATCGGACAGGATACCCAGGCCGCTGCCGCGCTGCACATTGGCCAGCACGCCCACGTCGCCCATCGTGAACGAGCCGCCCACTTCGATACCGCTCATCGTCATGTCCTTGGCGGCGCCGGTGGACTCGAACTTCTGCGACTTGGCCGCGACCCATGCGTTCAAGCCGCCCTGCGCATAGCTCAGACGGGCCTGTACCTGCGGGCTGGACTTGCCGGTGTAGGCGCCTGCCGCGACTACCGGCGTATCTGCCACCGGGTCCATCAGGCCGAGGTCGAAGCCGATTCCCGATGCCGATGCGGACGCGCTGTACGTCACCTGGCCGTAGGTGCCGAGGTAGGTATAGCCCGCGCCGATATGGCCCAGCGCCACGCGACCGCGCTGGGTCGCCTGCACTGGCGCGCCAGCGCCGAGCAGGGTCATGTCCGACAGGATCGCCTTGGCGCCGAAGATGCCGTAGTCGCGCCCCAGCTTGACCGTGCCCATGGATGCGCTGCCGAAGGTGAAGAAGGCCTGGCGCACATCCACCGTGCTGTTTTGCGCGATCGCGCTGTCGGTCGCCGTGGCGCTGTAGATACCGATCAGCGCCTTGACGTCATAGCCGCGCTGGCTGGTCGAAGCCGATGTGATCAGGCCATTGGGCAGCAGGCCATTACCGATGGTGGTGCGGCTATCCTGGCCGCCGCAGCCCAGTCCCTTGTCGCCCAGCGCCAGCCCGCCAACGCTGCCGCCCGAGCACGACACTGCCGTGTAGTAGGCGTTCACGATGCCGCCCACGTTGACGTTCCAGTCGCCTGCCTTGATATCGACAGCCTGCGCATGCTGCGCGCCTGCCGTGGCCAGTACCCCGATTACAAACAGCTTTTTCATTCCAATCCCCTCGCGTTTTTTTTGATGTGATACATCGTTGTGATGTACACCAGTCATGGCAAGTTGCGTGCCCGCCGTTTAAGGGGGAGAAGGCCATGTAGACTGCGCTGAATCGGATCAAGCGCGCCAAATGTGTTCAGTTATAGACCGCCCAGCCCAGATGCAAAAATGGCGGCCGAAGCCGCCATTCACACCACATCTACCGGGCGAGGATCATCAGCCTTTCGGCAGCTTGAACACCCACACCGAGCCGCCCTGTTCGAGCAGGTTGACCTTCTTGGCCACCTCGCCGCCCCAGAGCGGCACCGCGCCGCCCCAGCCCGACACCACCGCGACATACTGCACGCCGCCGTCTTCCCAGCTGACCGGCGGCGCGACCACGCCCGAACCGGTCTGGAACTTCCACAGCTCCTTGCCGGTCTTCGCGTCGAGCGCCTTCAGGTAGCCTTCCGGCGTCCCGTAGAACACCAGGCCGCCGGCGGTGGTCATCACCCCACCCCACAGCGGCGCGGTGTTCTTCACTTCCCAGACGATCTTGCCGCTCTTCGGATCGATGGCACGCAACGCGCCGATGTAGTCGTCGAACAGCGGCCGGATGGTGAAGCCCGCACCGAGGAAGGCGCCACCTTTCTTGTAGCTGATCGGTTCATTCCAGATGTCCATGCCCCACTCGTTGGCCGGCACGTAGAACAGCTTGGTCTGCGGACTGTAGGCCATCGGCATCTGGTTCTTCGCGCCGAGGAAGGCCGGCGCCGAGAATACGGTGGCGCCCTTCTTGCCGTCCGCGCCCTTGGTCGGATCGCCCGGGCGATTGGCCGCGATATAGTTCGGACGCCCGGTCTTCAGGTCGATGCTGCTGGCCCAGGTGATCTTGCGCACGAACGGGAAGGCATTCTGCAGCTTGCCGTCCCTGGCGTCGATCACATAGAAGAAGCCGTTGCGGTCGGCCTTGCCGCCGTAACGCTTGCCGTCCATGTCGAAGGTGACGAACTCGTTGGCGCCGTCGAAGTCCCAGGCATCGTTGGGAGTGTTCTGGTAAGCCCACTTGATCTGGCCGGTGGCCGGGTCGATCGCCACGGTCGACGAGGAATACAGATTGTCGCCAGGACGCAGGTGGCTGTTCCATGGCGCCGGATTGCCGGTGCCGAAGTAAGCCAGGCCGGTGGACGGATCGTAGGTGCCGCCCATCCAGGTCGACGCGCCGCCGGTCTTCCACAGGTCGCCCGGCCACGTCTTGTTGACGGTACCGGAGATGCCGTTGTCGGTGGCCTTGCCGTCCTTGTCGTAGCGGTGGCCCATGTGGCCTTCGACGGTCGGGCGCACCCATACCAGCTCGCCCGTCATGGGATTGCGCGCTTCGACCCGGCCGACGATGCCGAACTCGCCGCCGGACACGCCGGTCAGCAGCAAGCCCTTGGCGATCAGCGGCGCGGCGGTCATCGAGTAGCCGGCCGCGTAGTCGTCGATCTTCTCCTTCCACACCACCTCGCCGGTGTTCTGGTCGAGTGCGACCAGCTGGGCGTCGAGCGTGCCGAAGATAACCAGGTTGCCGTACAGGGCCGCACCGCGGTTGACCACGTCGCAGCAAGGCATGATCCCGTCCGGCAGGCGGTGCTCGTACTTCCACAGCTTGGTGCCGGTCTTCAGGTCCACCGCATAAATGCGCGAGTAGGACGCTGTGACGAACATCTTCCCGTTATGGATCAGCGGCTGCGACTCCTGGCCGCGCTGCTTTTCGCCGCCGAACGACATCGACCACGCCGGCACCAGCTTGCTCACCGTGCCGGTGTTGATCTGCGTGAGCGGCGAGAAGCGCTGGCCTTCGCTGCCCATCCCGAACGAGAGTACTTCCCTGGTATTCCTGGCGGCGCCGACCAGCATGGCGTCCGTCACGTCGGCGGCCTGGCTGCCGGCGGCGGCCACGATCCCGATGAATGTCCCTATCACTGCTGCTTTCACGATCATCTCCTCTTGTTTTTTATGTCGTCCGCTGTGCGTGGAGCACCGCGGCCTCGTCATCGCTGAACAGGCGCGAACGCGTCAGGAAACGCCGCCCGGTTCCGTTATCGAGCGAGAACATGCCGCCATTACCGTCCACCACATCGATAATCAGCTGCGTGTGTTCCCAATACTCGTACTGTTCGAGCCCCATGTAGAACGGCGCGCCGCCCAGGTTGCCGAGATAGACGTCGGTCTCGCTCAGATTGAACTCGCCGGCCGCGTAGCACATCGGCGAGCTGCCGTCGCAGCAGCCGCCCGACTGGAAGAACATCAATGGGCCGTGCAGGCGGCGCAGTTTATCGATCATCTCGAGTGCGGCGTCGGTCGCCACCACCCTTGCAAGCGTGTGATTCATGGGGCTCTTCCAGGACGATTAAAAGAAACCCATCGCGTTCGGGCTGTAGCTCACCAGCAGATTCTTGGTCTGCTGGTAGTGCTCGAGCATCATCTTGTGATTCTCGCGTCCGATGCCCGACTGCTTGTAGCCGCCGAACGCCGCGTGGGCTGGGTAAAGGTGATAGCAGTTGGTCCATACGCGGCCAGCCTGGATGGCGCGGCCGACGCGGAAGGCGCGTGCTGTGTCGCGCGTCCACAGGCCGGCGCCCAGGCCGTACAGGGTGTCGTTGCCGATCTGCAGGGCTTCGGCTTCGTCCTTGAAGGTGGTGACCGAGACTACCGGTCCGAAGATCTCTTCCTGGAAGATGCGCATCTTGTTGTGGCCCTTGAACACGGTGGGACGCACGTAGTAGCCGCCTTCCAGGTCGCCGCTTTGCCTGGTGCGCTCGCCGCCGGCCAGCAGCTCGGCGCCTTCCTGGCGGCCGATGTCCATGTAGGAGAGGATTTTCTCCATTTGTTCCTGCGAGGCCTGGGCGCCGATCATGGTCGATGCGTCCAGCGGGTTGCCCTGCTTGATGGCGGCCACGCGCTTGAGGGCGCGCTCGATGAATTTGTCGTAGATCGATTCCTGGATCAGCACGCGCGACGGGCAGGTGCACACCTCGCCCTGGTTCAGCGCGAACATGGAGAAGCCTTCCAGGCACTTGTCGAAGAAGGCGTCGTCGGCATCCATCACGTCTTCGAAGAAGATGTTGGGCGACTTGCCGCCCAGTTCCAGCGTGACCGGAATCAGATTCTGCGCGGCGTACTGCATGATCAGGCGGCCGGTGCCGGTCTCGCCGGTGAAGGCGATCTTGGCGATGCGCTTGCTCGAGGCCAGCGGCTTGCCCGCTTCCAGGCCGAAGCCGTTGACGATGTTGACCACGCCGGCCGGCAGCAGGTCGCCGATCAGTTCGAACAACACCAGGATCGAGGCCGGAGTCTGTTCGGCAGGCTTGAGCACCACGCAGTTACCGGCCGCCAGCGCGGGCGCCAGCTTCCAGACCGCCATCAGGATCGGGAAGTTCCAGGGGATGATCTGGCCGACCACGCCGAGCGGCTCATGGAAGTGATAGGCATAGGTTTCGCTGTCGATCGGCGCGATCGAACCTTCCTGGGCGCGGATGCAGCCGGCGAAGTAGCGGAAGTGGTCGATCGCCAGCGGGATGTCGGCGGCCATGGTTTCGCGGATCGGCTTGCCGTTGTCGATGGTCTCGGCGGTGGCGATCAGCTGCAGGTTCGCTTCCATGCGGTCGGCGATCTTGTTGAGGACAGCGGCGCGTTCGGCCGGCGAGGTCTTGCCCCAGGCATCCTTGGCGGCGTGGGCGGCGTCCAGCGCCAGCTCCACGTCTTCGGCGGTCGAGCGGGCCACTTCGCAGAAGGGCTGGCCGGTGATCGGGGTGATGTTGGCGAAATACTCGCCCTTGACCGGCGCCACGAAGCGCCCGCCGATGAAATTGTCGTAGCGTGGCTTGAATGGGTTGGCGACGCCCAGCTTGGAGATGTCTGCGAGATTCATGTCGTCCTCTTTCTGTCTGATGTGATTTTCGGGCCGCTGATCCCAACGGCAGGTGGTGTCATGCACGTGTTCTGTTTCGCAAGCGCCGTGCCAGCATGGCTTTTCAGAGGGGGGCACGGGGATGTGCTGCGACTGACCTGTACCAAGTTGGAACAACTGTCCCATCCGTCAACGGATCACTACACCCCATGGCAGTTCACCGACGGCGATGTCGGCGGTTTTGGTGGCGCTGGCGGTGTCGATCACCGAGACGCTGTTGGACCTGCCGTTGGCCACATACAGCGTGGCGCCGTCCGGTGTGAGGGCCATGTTCCAAGGACGCGTGCCCACGCCGATGGTGGCGGTGGTGGCCAGCTTTGCCGTGTCGATCACCGACACCGTGCCATCGATGCCGTTGGAGACGTACACCGCGCTTCCGTTCGGGTGGACCGCGATGCCGTTGGCGTTCTTGCCCGCGGGGATGCGCGCTTCGACCGTCATCCCGGCCAGCTCGATCACGTACACCGCGCTGGCCAGCTCGCAGGCCACATAGGCGCGCTTGCCGTCGGGCGAAAAGCCGATGCCGCGCGGGCGCAGGCCGACCGCCACCGACCCGGTCTGGCGGCGCGCCGCCACGTCGATCAGGTCGACCTGCTCGGCCTCCTCGGCGCTGACCAGCAGCCAGCGCCTGTCCAGGCTGAACACCGCGTGCTCGGGATTCTTGCCGCGCACCTTGATATCGGCCAGCAGCGCACCGCTGGCGGCGTCGAACAGCGACACCGAGTTGTTCTCTTCGACCGCCACGGCCAGCAGGCGCCCGTCGGCCGACATGCTGACGCCCTCGGGCGAACGGCCCAGCGGAAGCGGCGCACGGGCGGCGCCGGTGGCGCTGTCGAGCACCAGCAAAGAAGCGCTGGCCGCGTCGGTGACATATAGAGTGCGTCCGGCCGGATCGGCGGCGATGCCGCGTGGGCGCTTGCCTGCGGCCAGCGTGCGCACGACGGCCCCACTGGCGGTATCGATCACGCTGACGGTGCCGGATTTTTCATTGGGGACGTAGGCGAGCGGCGCGGCTGCGGCCTGGGCGCAGACCAGCGCCAGCGCCGGCACGGCGGCGCGGATGAGTAAGCGGAACATGGGATGCCTTTCTGGTGGGCGCGCGCGGCATGCGCGCATCCCGGCAACGATGCAATCGCCGTGCCATTGATGCTCAGCGCCGCGATGGCAGGTATATTGCTTATCCAGATCGCACAGACCTGCCGGTGCGGCCGAAGCAGGCGACTCGATCAACCATCTGGAGATTCCATGAAACAGCCCCCGTTTTCCCTGAACGCCGTGGCGGCACTGCTCGCCGCGCTGG
>CAMLHI010000123.1 GCA_946479705.1 uncultured Oxalobacteraceae bacterium | reverse complement strand
CCAGGCGCGCGGCGATGCCCTGCACGAGCGCATCGCGCCGCTCGCGGTAGGCTTCGCGCGAGCGCTTGATGTGGCGCGTGAAGTGGCCCGCTTCCATGAAGTCGGCCAGCACCATCTGCGGCGCCAGCGGACTGTGACGGTCCACCACCGCCTTGGCGCGCGCCAGCGGTTCGACCAGCGCCGGCGGCGCCACCACATAACCCAGGCGCAGGCTGGGAAACAGCACCTTGGACAGGGTACCGACGTAGACCGTGCTGCCGCTGCGGTCCAGCCCCTGCAGCGACGCCAGCGGCGGACCGTCGTAGCGGTATTCGCTGTCGTAATCGTCCTCGATGATCCAGGCGCGCTTCGCCGCGGCCCAGCGCAGCAGTTCGAGGCGGCGCTGCAGGCTCATGGTCACGCCCAGCGGCAGCTGGTGCGAGGGCGTGGTCAGCACCATGCGCGCATCCGGGTAGTGCGCCGCGCCGTAGGCCACGTCCATGCCGCCTTCGTTGACCGGCACCGTGCACACCTGCGCGCCCAATGCCGTCAGCGGCGCGCTGGCGCCGGGATAGCCGGGCGACTCGACCCACACCTTGTCGCCAGGCGCCAGCAGCAGTGCCGACAGCAGGTACAAGGCTTGCTGGGAACCGGACACGATCACGATCTGGTCGGGCGTGCAGTTGACCGCGCGCGAGGCACGCAGGTACACGCTGAGCAGCTCGCGCAGCGGGGCGAAACCGGCCACCTCGGCATAGCCCAGGTGGTGGCCGGGGCGGCGCCAGCGGCGCGCTTCCAGCCGGCTCCAGACATCGAAGGGGAACAGGTCCAGCCCCGGCATGCTGGGGCGGAAGGCGCGTACCGCATGCTCGTGCACGCGCGAGGTGCGCATGGCGTCGGCGTAGGCCAGCCCGCGCGCGGACAGGGGCCGCATCAGGGTGCTGGGCGGCCGCGGCGCGGCCTTGGCCGCCGCCGGCAAATGCGCGCTGATGAAGGTGCCTTTGCCGACCGTGCCGTCGAGGTAGCCCTCGGCGCTCAGCTGGGCATAGGCGTTGAGCACCGTCTGGCGCGAGACCTTCAGCAGGCCGCACAGCGCGCGCGTGGGCGGCAACTGCATGCCGGGCGTGAGCGCGCCATTCAGGATCGCGTTCTTGACCTCGGTGTAGAGCTGGCGGAACAGCGGCGTGGGCGCGCCACGGTCAAGCGGCAGGGCGGAGAGGATGTCGGATACATGCATGGTCGGCGGATCTGGATTGGCCTTCTCATATTCGCGCTTATTGGCTATTTGAGCAAGCCAAATCGGCCCGTAGAATGGCCTTTCTGATACCTACCGGAGCACAGCATGCAGTCATTCGAAGCGCAGGTCAGCTGGGAACGCGGCACGCAGCCTTTCACCGACAACCGCTACAGCCGCGCGCACGCCTGGCAGTTCGACGGCGGCCTGCGCGTGCCGGCCTCGTCCTCGCCCCTGTCGGTGCCGCTGCCGATGTCGGAGCCGGCCAATGTCGATCCGGAGGAAGCGCTGGTGGCGGCGGTATCGAGCTGCCACATGCTGTTCTTCCTGTCGATCGCGGCGCAGCACGGCTTCGTCGTCGACCGCTACACCGACGCGGCGCTCGGCACCCTCGACACCAACAGCGAGGGCCGCAAGGCGATGACGCTCATTACCCTGCGTCCGTCCATCGTGTTCTCGGGCGAGCGCACACCCGGCGACGAGGAACTGGCGGCGATCCATCATGCGGCCCATGAACGCTGCTACATCGCCAATTCGATCAAGGCCGAGATTGTGATTCAAGGAGAACAGAGACGTGTACAAGCAGCTGAGTGAATTCGAGGAGACCCGCATCGAGGTGCTGCAGGCGCTGATGGCGGCCCATCCGCTGGGCGCGGTGGTGAGCTGCGCCGATGTCCTGACGGCCGATCACATCCCCTTCGAGATCGGTGCGCCAACCGACGAAGCGCCGTTCGGCGTGCTGCGCGCTCACGTGGCGCGGGCCAATCCCATGTGGCGCCTGGGCGGACGCGAAGTGCTGACGATCTTCCAGGGCGCTTCGGGCTACGTGTCGCCAGAGCTCTACGAGGAAAAGCCGGTCCACGGAAAGGTGGTGCCGACCTGGAATTACGCGGTGGTGCACGCGCACGGCGTGCTGCGCGCCATCGAGGATCCGGCCTGGGTGTTCGCCCTGCTCGACCGGCTCACCGACGCGCACGAGGCAGGCCGTTCGATGCCATGGTCGATCCACGACGCGCCGCGCGCCTTTATCGATAAGATCATGGCCGCCATCGTGGGTATCGAGATTCCCATCGCGCGCATCCAGGGCAAGTGGAAGATGAGCCAGAACCAGAGCGCGCGCACCCGCGCGGCGATTGCCGCCGACATGCCCGCGCTGGCGGGGTTTATGCGCGCTTGATCTTGTCGCTTTCGAGCACCAGCCGGCGCGTCTTGGCGCCGGCGGTCACCTGGACCTTCTCCAGATTGGTGACCAGGCGCGCTTCGCCATCGGCCAGCGATTGCTCCAGCTGGTGGATCAGGCGCGGGAACAGTTCCTCGTAGCGCGAGTCGGGTGTGCTGTAGATGCCGGCCCAGGCATTGCGGCCGGAGCGCTTGACCAGGTACAGGCCCTGGTCCGCCAGCTCGACCACTTCGGACCACGACATCAGCCGCGGCTGCGCCGGCACGAATGGGAAGCAGGCAAAGCCGATCGAGCAAGTCTTCGACAGCGCGGTCCCGTCGGGCAGCACAAAGGCGCGGTTGGCCACGGCAGCGCGGATGCGCTCGGCCACCACCTTGGCGTCTTCGCGGTGCGTGCCGCGCGCCAGCACCAGGAATTCCTCGCCGCCCCAGCGGATCAGGTAATCGGACTCGCGGAACACTTCGCGCAGACGCTCCTGCATCTGCACCAGCACTGCGTCGCCGGCGGCGTGGCCGTGCACGTCGTTGACTTCCTTGAAGTGGTCCAGGTCGACCATGAAGAACACCAGGTCGCGCCCGGGCGTGCTGTCACGTTCATTGGCGCCCACGCGCAGCGGGTCGTCATAGCGGCGCAGGCTCAGGCCCACGTCGGCATCGACATGCTGCAGGAAGAAGCGACGGTTGCGCAGCCCGGTCAGCTGGTCGGTCAGGCTGACGTCTTCCAGCGCCTTGTAGGCTTCTTCCAGTTCGAGGTTTTTTTCAAGCAGCTGCGCCTGGGTGGCGCTGAGCGTCTTGAGCGTGGCCGCGACCTGGCGGTAGGCGCTGGCGTTGTCGAGCGCGATCGCACCGTAGGCGCACAGGGTGCGGAAAATCAGGCGTTCGCGCTCGCCGTAGGCGCCGGCGGACATCGACTGCACCGTCATCACACCCAGCACGCGCTCGCCGATCAGCAGCGGCGCGAACAGCAGGCTGAGGGTGCGCAGGGTGCCGGGGATCAGGTTCGGCATCTCGCCGTCGGGGTCCATCTCGACCAGGATCTCGCGCCGTTCGCGCACGCAGCGCGCCGAGGTGGCGTTCGGATCGGTCAGCGAAAAGCGCAGGGGCGGCAGGCTGCGCCCGGCCTCGATGCCGAAGGCGCAGCGCAAGGTGCTGCCATCGGGCTCGATCATGAATATCGAGAAGTGGGTGGCGTCGAGCAGGCCGTGCACATGGCGGTCGAGCGCGCGGAACACCGCCGCCGCTTCCAGGTGGGTGGTGATCTCCTGGCCGATGGCGGACAAGTGCTCCAGCGTGGCGCTGGTCTGCAGCAGCACTTCGGCGCGCTTGGCTTCGGCCGCGGCCAGCTGGCGGTGGTGCTCGCCCTCGGTCTTGGCGCGTTCTGTCTGATACTGCACCTGCATGGCCACCGCGCGGTTGGTGGCTTCCTGGCTGTGGATCTTGTCGCGCGCGGCGCCGGCCTGCAGCGCCACATGATAGGCACGCTGGAAGTCGCCGATGCTGGCGTATTCGCGCGCGACCGCGTCGAGCAGGTCGCCGGGCACGGTGTAGCCTTCGATAGTCGCGGCCACCGCCTTGGCCTGCTGCAGGTAGTGCAGCGCGGCGCTGGGGGCGTCGGCCGGCAGCGGCGCGGGCAGGCCATGGCGGGCGTGGATTTCGGCCAGCACCCGCAGCGCGGAAATCTGGTTGTAGGCGTCGCCATGATCGCGCGCCAGCGCCAGCGCGTCGCGGGCCTTGCCGAGCGCGGCCTGGGGGCGGTTCAGGTGCGACAACGCATGCGCCTGGCCACGCCGCGCGCCGCTCTGGAAGTCGGCCTGGCCGAGCACTTCGCCGCGTTCTTCGAGCAGGGCGAAGCTGTTCAGGGCGCGCTCGTAATCGCCGCCGTCGAGCGCCAGGTCGCCCTGGTATTCGAGGGCGATGGCGTAGGCGCGCGAGCCGGCCAAGGGCGTGAGCGTGGTGAGCGCTTCGTGCAGCAGCTCCAGCGCCGCTTCGCGCTGGCCGAGCTGGCGCAGCGTTTCGGCCGTCTGCATCAATCCCAGGCCGATGCTCATGGGCCAGCCGGTGGGGCGTGCCAGGTCCAGCCCGCGCTGCATCCATTCGAGCGCGGCATGGTGCGCGTTCAGGCTGGTGAAGCCATTGCCGATGTTGGTGGCCACGTTGATGGCGCGGCGGATCTGGCCGGTGGCCAGGGCCGCTTCGTAGGTGCGCATCAGCAGGCTGACGGCGTGGCCGAAATCGCTGGACTGGAAAGCGCTGGTGCCGAGGTAGTCGTGGATCCAGCCCACCACGGCCGGGTGCAAGGTGTCGTCGTCGGGATCGAAGCGGCTGCCCCAGCGTGCTCCGGCGGCGGGCAAATCGCGGAACACCGCGAATAGCGCGGCGGCGGCGTCGAACACGTCGATGCGCACCGGGTCGCCGCAGCGGCGCGCCTCCACCGCGGCGGCAGCCAGTTCTTCGTCGCTGGCCACGGCGTGACCGCGGTCCAGATCGATCCAGGCGCGCAGCCAGCGCGCGTCGGCCAGGCCGGTGGCGTCGTCGTGCAGCGCGAAGACCTCGAAGGCCTGGTCGGCGACCGCGCGCGCCTGGTCGAGTTCACCGCGCAGCCAGCGCGCTTCGCCGTCGACCAGCTGGCAGCGCGCCTGCAGCAGGCTGCGCGCGGGCAGCGGCATCACGCTTAGCAGCGGGGCGATGTCGGCCATCACCTGGGCGGCGCGGGGCACGTCGCGCTGGCGCAGATGCCAGGCCAGCTCGACCGCCGTCGCAACGCGCTCGGCGCCGGCCAGCGGCGCCAGCCGCGCATCCAGCGCGGCGAGCTCGTTGTCGAGGATGAACATCGGGGTCACCGGATCTCCTTCAGCAGCTGCGCCTGAGGCCGCCGCAAGCGCCCACGCGGACCTTGTCATGACTTGGGAAGGTCACCATCAACATCCGGTAGGCAATTATTGTTGTCGATTAAGCGCGCTATTATTTCATACTAAGTGGCATGCGCGGCAATAATGGTTTCACGAAAGTAAAGCAACCGCGGCGGAAAAGGTGAAAAACGACAGTGCGGTCGATACCAAAATGATACGGGCAATGCGCCCGGTGTCGGCGCCGAAGCGTTCGGACAGCAGCGCCACGTTGCTGGCGCTGGGCAGGCAGGATAGCAGCACCAGGACGGTCAGGGCCGAAGGCGAAAGCGGCACGCCGACGGCGCGCGCGGCGCTGCCGATACCCAGCACCAGCAAGGGATGCACCAGCAGCTTGACCAGGGCGACCGGCACGAACTGGCCGGCCGGGGTGGGCTCGGTGGCGTTCATCTGCGAGCGCGCCAGCACGGCGCCGATGGTAAACAGGGCAACCGGCGAGGCGGCGTCGGCCAGGAGCCCGACCGTTTTGTTGAGCGGGCCGGGCAGCGCCAGCCCGAGGCCGGAGGCCAGTGCGCCGAGCAGGATGGCCCAGGGCATCGGGTTGCGCAGCACGCCGGCGAGGGCATGGCGCAAGGCCGCCATGCTGCTCTGGCCGCTGGCACCGCCCAGCCGTGAGAGTGCGATGCACAGGGAGGTCGTCAGCACCAGGTCCACCACCAGGGCCACAATGACCGGGCCGGACGCGCGTTCGCCCAGCAGTGCCACCAGCAGGGGCACACCCATGAAGCCGGTATTCGGAAAGGCGGCCACCAGTGCGCCGAAGGCGGCGTTGTTCCAGTCCGCCTGGCGCAGGGTGGCCGCCACCGTCAGGGCGACCACGATCAGCCCGCACAGCAGGTACACCCCGAACACGCCGCCGTCGAGCAGTTGCGCCAGCGGCGTGGTCGAGCCGAAGCGGTACAGCATGCACGGCAGCGCAAAGTACAGGACGAAACTGTTCAGGCCAGGAATGGCCAGCTGCGGCAGCATGTGCCGCCGTACCGCGAGGTAGCCGCATAGCACCAGCGCGAAGAACGGAAAGGTGACGATGAGAATGGCAAGCATGGACAGGCATTGTAGCCTGCCCG
>CAMLHI010000122.1 GCA_946479705.1 uncultured Oxalobacteraceae bacterium | reverse complement strand
TCGGGCAGATGGCCGCGCACGGCGCGCGCGCCATCGAACACGGACGAACCCAGCCAGACACTGTGGTCCATCGCGCCGTACAGCGGCACATTGCCTTCGGCCCATTGCCCTTTGAAATAGGTGAGATACATACGTCACGCTCGCGTAGTGGCTTGTCGATGCCTCCAGTGTAAGACGATATACACCAGATGTAATCAGATGTTTCAATGCGGTTAATTAGTGCTGTCAAGACATATATTGGCCACCCATGTCCGCCACTCATTTTGCTCCCGGCCGCTCCCGCCTTCCTGCCCTCGCGCTGGTGCTGTGCCTGCACATCGGCCTGCTGCTGGCCTGGAAACTCATGCGCGATGCGCCGCGTCCGGCGCCCTCCGACGCGCCTGCGATGCAATGGATTGACATCCAGCCACCGGGTCCCTTGCCCAAGCCGGCCCCGGCCAACGTGAAGGCGGCAGCGGTCCCGCCATCGCCCCGCCTGGCCCGCGTCCTTCCCCCAACACCGCCAGCGCCAGCGCCCCCCGCGCCGGCGCGCGAGCCACCAGCCATCACACTGGTCCCGGCCGATCCCTTTGCCGCGCCCGCCCCGCCCGCGCCGGACATCGTCAAGAAGGCCTTGGGCGCGGTCGGCAAGATCGACCGCGACTTGCGGCGCGAGTCCCCCAGCCAGATCCACGCCCCGGTCGACACCCCGCAAACCCGGCTGGTGGCCGGCATCCAGGCAGCGCGCAAGCAACACTGGGATGAACCGGCCAGCATCGAAGAAATCAACGCGCCCGACGATGGCAGCGGCAGGCGCATGTCCAAAATAAAAACGCCGTTCGGCACCTACTGCGCTACCTATGCGGGCAATCACAGCGGCCCGGACATGTTCGAGCCCAACAAGGCCGGGCCCAAGCTCACCAACTGTCCACACTGATTGCGCACTGTTCGGTAGCGTACAAATCGTGGAGCACGCCCAACGTACACTGTGTCCTTGAGTCAGCGCTACAGTGTTGACCATGCTTGCCACCAGGAGATCCCCCATGACCAGCTCGTCCCGAATCCGCCGGCTGCTGCTGTCGCTGCTCGTCATCGCCTCCCTCGGCGCCTGCGCCTCCTTGCCGGATGTCGACAACCTGCGGGCCTTGTCGGCCACCAAGGCCACGCCCACCGTCACCACCACCCCCGGCCATCAGCCCAGCAAGCAGAATGCCGCCCTGCTGGCCAAGCGCTGGGGCAAGGTTTCGCCCGACCTCAAATCCCTGGCCGCGCTGGAAGAAGTCGCCACCGGACAGCCCCTGATCGCCGGCAACAAGGTCACCCTGCTGTTCGACGGCCCCGCCACCATGAAGGAAAT
Source organism: uncultured Oxalobacteraceae bacterium (assembly GCA_946479705.1). The sequence goes on along the minus strand of CAMLHI010000122.1, from coordinate 5,097 downwards.
GATGGCCGCCGCCAGCGCCGCGAAGAACTCGATCAATCTGGAAACCTACATCTTCGACCAGGACGCCATCGGCATGCAGTTCGCCGACCTGCTCATCGCCAAACGAAAACAGGGCGTGCTGGTCAATGTGCTGTACGACGCGGTCGGCACCCTCGGCGTGCCCAAGGAATTTTTCGACCGCATGGCCAGCGCCGGAATTACCCTGCTGGCCTTCAATCCGGTCAATCCCGCCAAACGGGTCGGACGCTGGGAACTCAATAACCGTGACCATCGCAAGCTGATGGTGGTCGATGGAAAGATCGCCTTTACCGGCGGCATCAACATCAGCGCCACCTATGCCAACAGTTCCTTCTTCCGCTCCAAGCGCAAGCCGGAGCGCACTGACAGCAAGCAGGTCGGCTGGCGCGACACCCACATCAAGATCGAGGGTCCGGCCGTGGCCGCGCTGCAATGGAGCTTCATCGACAACTGGGTCAACCAGGATGCCGGCGAGCTGCCCGAGCACGATTACTTTCCGCGCCTGGCCCCGGTCGGCGACAAGCTGGTGCGCGTCCTGCCCACCGATCCGGACCGCGATTCCGAGATTTACAAGTCGTTCATCCTTTCGATCCAGGAAGCCAAGACCAGCGTGCACATTACCTCGGCCTATTTCGTGCCCGACCAGCAGTTCGTGGGCGCCCTGTGCGATGCCGCGCGGCGCGGCGTGGACGTGAAACTGGTGCTGCCCGGCGTGACCGACCACGGCCTGGTATTTCACGCCGGCCGCGGGTTTTACGAGCAGTTGCTGGCCGCCGGCGTGAAAATCTTCGAACTGCAGGTCGCCATCCTGCACGCCAAGACGGCCGTGATCGACAGCAGCTGGTCCACGGTCGGCTCGGCCAATATCGACCGCCGCAGCTTTTTGCACAATTACGAATTGAATGTAATCGTCATCGACCCGGCATTCGGTCGCGATATGGAAAGCGCCTTCAATGAAGACTTGCGCGATTCCAAACAGGTCACCATCGAAGCATGGCGGCACCGGCCCTGGGCGGCGCGGCTGAAGGAATTGGCCGCGCGCCTGGCCGAATACTGGATTTAGAGTCCAGCCGCCATCAAGCCCTCGGTGTGCGCGGTCCACACATCGCCCTTGCGGATAAAGGGATCGGTGCGCATCAACGCATACTGGCGGCCGATTTCATCCCAGCCGTAGCGGTCCACTTCGACCCGCTCGTGCCCGATCCGCACCACATTGAAGGAATTGGTTTCGCCGCGCCCGCGCGTCGAGGTGGCGGTACCGGCCTGCACCACCAGCGCCGCATATTCGGTAATGCGGTAGCGCTCGGCGGTATTGCCCGCATGGCTGGTATGCATATGGCCGGACAATAAGATATCGACCCCGCAATCGGCGAAGGCGCGCATGGCCATCGGCGCCCGGTCGACCAGGTCGTCGTCATCCTCGCCCAAAGGCAGGTCGAATGGATGGTGGGTCACGATAATGCGCGTGATCTTGTCGTCCATGCCGCTCAATTGACGGCGGATTTCCCCCACCTGCTCTTCATTGACGCGGCCATCCTTGAACGTGAGCGAGCGCGCGGTATTGACCCCGATGACCGCGATTTCCTCGTCCACATAGGACGGCGACAAATCCTCGGTGATATAGCGTTTATACCGTTTGAGGGGATCGACGAAACGCCGGAACACGTTATACAGCGAGATATCGTGATTGCCCGGCACGATAATCTGCGGGCCCGGCAAGGTATCGAGATATTCGCGCGCTGCCTCGAACTGCTCGCTCCTGGCGCGCTGCGTCAAGTCGCCGGACACCACCAGCACATCCGGATTGAGCGCTTCGATACAGGCGCGCAGCGGCGCCAGCAGACCGGCATCGACCCGGCCGAAATGCAGGTCGGACAAATGGACCACAGTACGCATACAAGCTCCTTAAGCCGGCGTGATCACCGTCAGCGCGGCCGGACGGATCCGGTAGCGCAGCGGCGTCGCCATCCAGTTGACTTCACCGTCGGTCGCCACGCGCAAATGCCGGTGGTGACTGGCGATCTCCATTTCCTCGGCCAGCATGATATCGACATCGCGCTGGTGCTTCAGTTGTCCCAGCAAGGCGCGCAGCGCCATGCGCAGCAGGCCCAGCCGGTGCGGATGCTGCGCCATGTACAGGCTCAGCTTGCCGCCATCGAGCAAGGCCCGTTCGCCGATGGCCAGGCCCGCCATGGTGTACTCGTTGTTGCCGATAAAAACGAAGGGCGTGCGGCGCGCATGCTCGGCATCGTGCACGCGCAGGCGCACGTCCAGGAAGGGAAAGCGCCGCAGCGCCGCGACGGTCGCCCAGAATGCCGCCAGCCACTTGCCGCGGCCCAGGCGGCGCTGCTGCTTTTCGCGGTCGTGCACGATGTCCGGATACAGGCCGAGGCTGGAATTGTTCAGGAACACCCGCTCGTTGACCTCGCCCACATCCACCTTGCGCGGCTTGCCCTCGGCCACGTTGCGGACCGCCGCATCCAGGTCGAGCGGGACGCCGAGATCCTTGGCAAAGTGGTTCAGCGTCCCCATCGGCAGCACCGCGAACGGCACCGCCGTGCCCAGCATCACCGACGCCACCGCATTGATGCTGCCGTCGCCACCGCCAGCCACCACCACCTCGGGATGCGCCGCCAGGGCGCGCCGCGCCGCGCCGATGATTTCCTTGCCGCCCTTGGCCATCGTCACGTCGGCATCCAGGCCCACGGCGGCGAACTTGTCGCGCAGCTCATGCGCGAGCGCGTCCGGATGGCCGCAGCCTGCGCTGGCATTGATAATCACGGCAATTTTCCTCAGGCCCCCTCCTGTTCAGTCCTGCTGTTGTGCCCGCGCCCGATGGCGCCGCAGGGTCGACGCGGCCGTGATGCAGACGGCCAGCCACGCCAGTCCGAATGCCGCACCCGCCAGCACATCGCTCAGATAATGCACGCCCAGATACACCCGGCTCAAGCCGACCAGGGCCACCAGCGCCAGCGCCAGCAGCGCGATGGCCGCGCGCGCCGGCCAGGTGCCCACGCGGCCGAACAGATAAGCCGCCAGCAAGCCGTAGAACAGCATCGCGCCCGAGGTATGACCGCTCGGAAAACTGTAGGTCGACAAAGACAGCAGCGGCGCATCGAAGTGCGGCCTGGCGCGCTGGTAGCTGTACTTTAGCAGCACATTCATTAGCATGCCGCCCGGTACCGAAGCGGCCAGCGCCAGCAGCCAATAGCGCAGTCGCTGGCGATAAAAGTAGCCGCCCAACACACTCGCCATGGCCAGCACGCCGAGCTGCGAATGCAGGTGCGTCACAGCCAGCATGAACATGGTCCAGCCGGGGCGCGCACGCGCGTGGAAGTACTGCGCCAGCTGCCCATCGAGGTGGGTAATGGGCGCCTGGCTGGCCACGGCATGCGCCAGCGCGCCGAACAGCGCGGCCCCGCACAGCAGCGCGGCCACGCCGGCGCTCAGGTGCAGGCCGAACACCCCCTCGGGCGCCAGGCGGCGCGCCAGGAAGGCAGAGCAACGGCGAAAACGTGGACGCATCGGACTCCATGGCAAAAAAGCGACAAACAGCAAAAGTACTGTTTATTTTCACAGTACCTGTGGATTCATACAGTAGTTGTGCTATTCTGTGATCACTCGATCAACGGAAACCTCAACAAAGGACCTTGTCATGACCACCTTGAACAGCAATTTCGGTATGGAATACGCCCCTACTCCCTTCATGATGCGCCTGGGCCGCCGTGAGGTGCTGGTCACGCGTGACTTCCGCAAGCGCTTCTACCCGGTCAATCCGCTGATCGAATGCGATACCGGCGTCGAGCCAGGTCATGTGGAAGTGCTGCTGATGCGCCGCTGGCTGCTGATCCTGTCCAAGGCACACTAAGCGCATCTCCTTCACCGTGCCCGGCATACTACTGCACGGTGCGCTTATGCGGCGAATGCCGTGCGAGCGGGATCGTCATGCGAAAAGCGATGAAGGATAGGCGATAAAATTCCTTCGTTTTCGGCAACAGGCTGAGTAATCTGGACACCTCTACATCACCAACGAAAGAGTGTTCAAGATGGCCCACCACCTGTTCTCCAAACGCCTGCTCCCCGCACTTGCCCTGGGCTTGTTGTCGCAACTGGCAGCCGCCGCCGACGTGAGTTTGCTGAACGTCTCGTACGACCCGACCCGCGAGCTGTACCAGGACTTCAACGCCGCGTTCGCCAAACAGTGGAAAGCCAAGACCGGCGACACCGTCACGGTCAAGCAATCGCACGGCGGCTCGGGCAAGCAAGCCCGCACCGTGATCGACGGCCTCGAAGCCGACGTTGTCACCCTGGGTCTGGGCTACGACATCGAAGCGGTGGCCGACAAAGGCTTGATCAAGCCTGACTGGCAAAAGCGCCTGCCGCACAATGCCGCGCCCTACACCTCGACCATCGTGTTCCTGGTCCGCAAGGGCAATCCGAAAGGCATCAAGGATTGGGGCGACCTGATCAAGCCTGGGGTATCGATCATCACCCCGAATCCGAAGACCTCGGGCGGTGCGCGCTGGAACTACCTGGCGGCCTGGGGCTATGCCCTGAAGCAGCCGGGCGGCACGGAAGCCTCGGCGCGCGAATACGTCACCAAGATTTTCCGCAATGTTCCGGTGCTCGATTCGGGCGCACGTGGTGCCACCACCACCTTTGTCGAGCGCGGCATTGGCGACGTCCTGCTGGCCTGGGAAAACGAAGCCCTGCTCGCCATCAAGGAGCTCGGTCCGGACAAGGTCGAGATCGTCGCCCCATCGGTCAGCATTTTGGCCGAGCCGCCGGTCGCCATGGTCGACAAGATCGCCGACAAGCACGGCACCCGCAAGCTTGCCGAAGCCTATCTGCAATACCTGTACAGCGACGAAGGCCAGGACATCATCGCCAAGAACTACTACCGTCCGGTGGTCGACAAATACGTCAAGCAATACGCTGCCCAGTACCCGAAAATCAAGCTGCTCAAGCTGAGCGAAGTGAGCGGCACCTGGCAGCAGACCCAGAAGACCCACTTTGCCGACGGCGGCACCTTCGACCAGATCTACCAGCCTGGCAAGAAGTAAGCCGATACAAGCATCC
>CAMLHI010000121.1 GCA_946479705.1 uncultured Oxalobacteraceae bacterium | reverse complement strand
CCGCGGTCGGCGCCTTCAGTCCGCGCCGCTCGCAAACCGAGATGGCCAAGGCGATCGCCCAGGCCATCGCCGAGCAGAAAACCCTGATCGCCGAGGCCGGTACCGGCACCGGCAAGACTTTCGCTTACCTGGTCCCGGCGCTGATGTGGGGCGGCAAGACCATCGTTTCGACCGGCACCAAGAATTTGCAGGACCAGTTGTTTCTGCGCGACATACCCACCGTGCGCAAGGCCCTCAAGGCACCAGTCTCGGTGGCGCTGCTCAAGGGCCGCTCCAACTACGTCTGCCATTACCATCTGGAACGCACGCTGCAGAATGGCCGCATGACCTCGCGCGACGATGTCGGCCACCTGCGCGAAATCTCGCGCTTCATCAAGATGACCAGTTCGGGCGACAAGGCCGAGCTGGCCAAGGTGCCGGAGAATGCCCTGATCTGGAACCTGGTCACGTCCACGCGCGACACCTGCATGGGCCAGGAATGCCAGTACTACCAGGATTGCTTCGTGATGAAGGCGCGCCGCGAAGCCCAGCAGGCCGACGTGGTGGTGGTCAACCATCACCTGTTCTTCGCCGACGTGGCGCTCAAGGATACCGGCGTGGCCGAGCTGCTGCCCTCGGCCAACACCATCATTTTCGACGAAGCCCACCAGCTCCCCGACACCGCCACCCTGTTCTTCGGCCAGACCATCTCGACCTCGCAAATTTTGGAATTGTGCCGCGACGTGCTGGCCGAAGGCCTGGCGCACGCGCGCGGCGGGCCGGACTGGGCCAAGGTGGTGACCGTGGTCGAGAAGGCCGCGCGCGACCTGCGCCTGACCTTCCCGCAAGACATCATGCGCCTGTCGCTCGCGCAAATCATGCCGTCCTCGGATTTCTTCCCGGCCCTGGCCACGCTCAAGGAAAAGCTCGGCGAGATGATCGACGTGCTCGAAGACCAGGCGGAACGCGCCGAAACGCTCGAACAGTGCCGCGTGCGCGCGGTCGAGCTCAAGGAAGGCTTGGAGGCGTGGAAAGAGACCAAGGGCAAAGTGGTGGAGGGCGACCAGTCGGTGCTGTGGGTGGAAGCCTTCTCGTCGTCCCTGCAGCTGCACAAGACTCCGCTGTCGATCGCGCCGATCTTCAACAGCCAGCGCGAAGGCACGCCGCGCAGCTGGATCTTCACCTCGGCCACCTTGGCGGTCAAGAACGACTTCAAGCATTTTTCCGATCAGATGGGCTTGGGCGGCGAGCAGGCCAAGAGCTGGCCGAGCCCCTTCAATTACGAGCAGCAGGGCCTGCTGTACGTGCCCACCGGCTTGCCCGAACCGAACAGCTTCGGCTACACCGACGCGGTGATCGATTGCGCGCTGCCGGTGATCGAGGCGGCCGGCGGGCGCACCTTCTTCCTGTGCACCACCATCCGCGCGGTCAAGCACGTGGCCGAGCGCCTGCGCGAGGAATTCGCCCAGCGCGGGCTGGACTATCCCCTGTTCGTGCAGGGCGAGCGCGGGCGTACCGAGCTGCTCGATTCCTTCCGCACGGCCGGCAATGCGGTACTGGTGGGGAGCCAGAGTTTCTGGGAAGGCGTGGACGTGCGCGGCGACGCGCTCTCGCTGGTCATCATCGACAAGCTGCCCTTCGCGCCGCCCGACGACCCGGTGCTGGCCGCGCGCATCGACGTGATGGAAAAGCAGGGCATGAACGGCTTCATGCACCACACCCTGCCCGAAGCCATCATTAATCTCAAGCAGGGCGCCGGCCGCCTGATCCGCGACGAGACCGACCGCGGCGTGCTGATGATCTGCGACCCGCGCGTCATTTCCAAGTCCTACGGACGACGCGTGTGGCAAAGCCTGCCATCGTTCAAGCGCACGCGCGTGCAGGAAGAGGTGATCGCCTTTTTCAAGCAGCCGCCTCCCGCCGCCGGCGAGGTGCCATGATAGTCCGCTTCCTGCGCCTGGCACTGGCCTGCGCGGGCATGGCCCTGCTGGCTCCCGCCGCGGCCGCCAGCGCGGGCAGCGATCTGGCCCAGCTGGCCGAGCACTATTACGATGCCCAGGCGCGCTTCGAACCGCTGGAAGCGACCTTCGCGGGCGACAAGCGCTTCGACGACCAGCTGCCCATGACCCATGTGCCGGCCGTGCGCGCACGCCGCTTCGCCATGCTGCACGCGGTGCAGAAGGCGCTGCTCAAGATCGACCGCAGCAAGCTGGTCGACGCCGAGCAGACCAGCTACGATGTTTTAAGCTATGAGCTCTCCACGGCGCTGATGTTCGAGCCATTCAAGGACTATCTGATGCCGCTCAATCAGATGGATTGCGTGCCGGTGTGGGTGGCCATGCTCGGCAGCGGCCAGGCCATGCAGCAGATCGCCACCCCGGCCCAGTACCAGCTGTACCTGAAGCGGGTCGAGGCCTTGCCGGCCTGGCTCGATGCGGCCGTCGCCGCCATGCGCAGCGGCATGGCCCAGAAGGTCACTCTGCCCAAGGCGCTGGTGCTGCAGGTGCTTCCGCAGATTAAGGCGCTGGCCGATGCCGCGCCCGACAAGAGCGGCTATACCGCGCCGGTGCGCCAGTTTCCGGCCAGTTTCAAGGCGGCCGAGCGCAAGCGCCTCGCCGCCGCCTATCAGGGCGCGCTGCGCCTGCGCGTGCTGCCGGCCCTGCACCGCCTGGCCCATTTTCTCGAACACGATTATCTGCCGGCCGCGCGCGACAGCGCCGGCATGGGCGGTCTGCCCGACGGCACGGCCTGGTACCGCGTGAATGTGCTGGCGCAGACCACCAGCAATCTCAAGCCGGAAGAAATCCACCGCATCGGCCTGGCCGAGATGGAGCGCATCCAGCGCGAAATGATCCGGCTGGCGCCCAAGCTGGGTTACCTGGGCGGGCCGTCCGGCCTGAACCGCTGGATCAGCGCGCAAACCAAGTATCGCCCATTCCAGACCGAGGACGAGGTGCTGCAAGCCTATCGCGACCTGAACGCCAAGATCGTGCCGCTGCTGCCGCAACTGTTTGCCAGCGTGCCCAAGGCGCCGCTGGAGATCCGCGCGGTGCCGCCGCTGGCGCGCGCCAGCGCCTCCGACTATTACACTGCGCCGCAGGCCGACGGCTCGCGCCCGGGCGTGTTCTGGGTCGTGGTGCCCGACCCGGCCGCCTACGCCAGCACGCGCATGACCTCGCTGTTCCTGCACGAGGGCCAGCCCGGCCACCATTTCCAGCTGGCGCGCCAGGGCGAACTGGCGTTGCCGAAGTTCCGCCAGTTCGGGCGCAACAATGCCTTCGTGGAAGGCTGGGCCTTGTATGCCGAAAGCCTGGGCAAGGAAATGGGCCTGTACGAGGACGCCAATGCCGAGGCCGGCCATCTGATCCTGGACATGGTGCGCGCGGCCCGGCTGGTGGTCGATACCGGCTTGCATGCCCAGGGCTGGACGCGCGAGCAAGCCATCCGTTTCCTGGTCGAACAGACCGGCGAAAGCGAGGAGGGCGCGCGGGTGGCCGTCGAGCGCTACATGGCCATGCCGGCGCAGGCCCTGGGCTACAAGATCGGCGCGCTGAAAATAGCCGAACTGCGCCAGCGCGCCCTAAGCAGCCTGGGCGAGCGCTTCAGCCTGGCGCGCTTTCACGACGCCGTGCTGGCCGAAGGCTCGCTGCCGCTGGCCTTGCTCGACAGCCGCCTCACCGCCTGGATGGCGCACCAAGCCAAAATAGTTCCCGCCGCTCCCGCGAAGTAGATCAGTTCCCGCGCTGATTCAAGCATTGCCTGGCCGCGTGCCGCCTGCTAGTTTGAACAGGCAGCGGCGGCCATCGCGGCCCGCCACATTTCTTCCATTTTTCCCTCTGTTATCGGGAACTTTTTCCCCTCGCGTCAGGCTTGGGCGCGTTTGCGTGCGCACAAAGTCGGGCAGGTCGCGCTTGATAAAGTCGGGGGTGCACGCGAGCGCCCGCTAACCCGACAGGAGGTCGAAATGGCAATCCGTTACGGCTGTTTCTTCAGTTATGCGCATGGCCGCTATGAGCTGATGAACAAATTCAAATCTGCCTTGTCTGACGCTATACGGTGCTATCTGGAGCCGTATTTCGACAACGAAGACGAGCTGTTCATCGATACCGAGCAACTGGGCGGTGGCGACGACCTCGACCGCCGGATTGCGCGGGCCATGTGCGAGAGCGTGGCGATGATCCTCATCTACACGCCCAAATACGAGGCGCATCCCTACACCCGGCGCGAGTTCGCCGCCATGCAGCTGATCGAGCAGGAGCGCAGTGCGTGGTACCCCATGCCCAGTCACCTGACCATTCCGGTCATCATGACCATGCATCCGGGCCGGTTGCCGCCGCAGATCGCCCAGTCCAGCCTGTATGTGGATTTCTCGCATTTCACCATGGCCACGACCGACTTGAAGTCGAATCCGGATTTTCTGCCTGACATACAAAAGATTGTCGACAGAATCGTCACGCACTACGAATTCCAAAAAAAATTCACGCCAGTGGGGCATGACTGCAACCAATTCAAGCTCCCCGATGTCCCACCTGAATGGCGCGAGCTGCCGGATTTAACTTTCCCCAAAAAATGAGGAGCAACATGGAACTCAAACGCATTACGCTACCGCCGATAACCGCTCCCGGCGAGGTGACGACCTTTTACTGTTTCGAGAGCGGAACGGCGCGCAGTGTCGCGCTGTCGACCATGGCCGTACTGCTGGCAGGGCGTCAGAATGCCACCGTACCGGTGCTGATGATCGATTGGGACACCGAGTCCCCGGGGCTGCACCACTGCTTCGACCGGCGCGGCGAGCATGCCGGCCTGCTTGAATACTTCCAGGCCTGCGCCGATCACCTGGCCGCGCTGGGCGGCGCGCGCGGCGACGACGAGGCCCTGGCGCGCCGGGTGCTCGAGGCGGTCGACTGGGAAGCCTATGTCGAACGGGTCGACGAGAGCCGGCCGCTGTACCTGATGCGCGCCGGCCGCTTCGACGACACCTATGGCGAGCGTGCCGACGCCATGGACTGGGATGGCCTGTTCGCCGCCTGTCCGGCGCTGTTCCGCTGCTTCGCCGAGCACATGGCGCAGCGCTTCCGGCACGTGCTGGTGGACGCGCGCAGCGGCCGCTCGGCCGCCGTCAGCATCTGCACCACGCTGCTGCCGCGCAAGCTGGTGGCCTTGTTCACGCCCAGTCAGCGCAGCCTGGACGGGCTCGCCGGCGTCATCACGCGCGCCATCGATTACCGCTGCAGTCACGAGGACGAACAGCGCGAGCTGCTGGTCTACCCGCTGCCGGTCTCGATCGACAGCGCCGACGGTCATCGCCGCGCCGTGTGGCGCCACGGCGAGCCGGGCGGCGCCGAGCCGGGCTACCAGGCCGTGCTCGAAGGCCTGCTGCGCCAGTCCTACGGCATGTCGCAGCTCTCGCTCGACAGTTACTTCGACGAAGTGCAGATGCAGCAAAGTACCGCGACCGTCGGCGGCGAGCCGGCCGGGGTGGCGCACTTGCGCGGCGACGACCGTTTCTCGCTACGCCGCACGGTCGAGACCCTGCTCGACTGGCTGGCCGAGGGCCGCTTCCCGTGGCAGTCGCACGCTGAAATCCGCCTGGCCGGCGCCATCGCCGCGGCGCGCGCCCAGGCCGGCGACGAGGCCGGCGTGGCCATCGCCATCCCGCTGGCGCGCGACCTCCAGCGCCTGGGCGAGCTGTACCGGGTACAGGGCCGTGGCGCCCAGGCCCTCGCGTGTTTCCAGGAAAGCTGCACCCTGCGCGAGCGCTTCCTCGGCGGCGCGCATGCCGATACCCGCGCCAGCCGCGCCGGCCTGGCCGACCTGCTGCGCGCCAGCGGCAAGCTTGAGGAAGCGCGCGCCGCCCACCAGCGCCTGCTGGACGATTGCCTGCACGCGCTCGGTCCCGACCACCCGGACACCCTGGCCGCGCGCGCGGCGCTGGCGGCTACCCAGGCCCTGCTGGGCGATTTCCCGGCCGCGCTGACGCTGCACGAACAAATCAACGAGAGCTGCGAGCGCCAATTCGGCGCCGCCCACATCCTGACTCTCGACAGCCTGGCCGGCCAGGCGCAAACCCTGGCCCGCCACGGCGAACTGGCGCGCGCGCGCATGGTCTACGAGCGCGTGCTGGAAGGGCGCGAGCGCCTGCTGGGCAGCGAACACGCCGACACCCTGCGCGTGACCCAGCAGCTGGCCGTGCTGCTGCTGGAACTGGGCGAGCTGCCGCATGCACGCAGCCTGCAGGAAATGGTGGTGGCGGCGCGCGCGCGCCATTGCGGCGGCGAGCATCCCGCGACCCTGCAGGCGCGCGAAGTGCTGGCCGATATCCTCGGCGCGCAGAGCGACCTCGAGGGTGTGCGCCGCCTGCAGGAATCGCTGGCGCGCGCGCGCGAGCGCCGTCTGGGCGCCGAGCATCCCGATACCCTGTCGATCAAGCTGCGCCTGGCCAGCACCCTGAGCGAACACG
>CAMLHI010000120.1 GCA_946479705.1 uncultured Oxalobacteraceae bacterium | reverse complement strand
GGCGTGGTGGAAGTGAAGGGCGAATTCGGCCGCGGCGCGGTGATCACCTGCCTGACCGAAGACGGTACGGCGATCGCGCGCGGCATCAGCAACTACACCAGTTCGGAGGCGCGCCGCATCATGCGCAAGCCCTCGGCCGAGATCGAGGCCATCCTCGGCTTCCTCGAAGGCGCCGAGCTGATTCACCGCGATAACCTGGTGATCATCTAAGCGATGATCGGCCAACTCAAGCGCCTGTTCGCGCGCAAGCTGCCGGACCAGGTTCCGGTCCCCAGCGGCGAGACGACCCTGTTCAACGTCTACAGCACCCTGGTGGAGCTGGAGCGCCCGACGTTTGCGCACCTGCTGCACGCACGGCGCGACCTGTCCGATCCCGAGCTGCTGGCGCACCTGAACCGCTTCTGCGGGCATATCCTGGACCTGGGCGACGGCCAGATGTCAGCCGACAAATACCACGTGATCCTGCATGTGCAGCGCGTGCAGCATCACCTCATCATGGCGGTCGGCGTGGACGATCTGGCTGCCTTCCACGCCTGGGCCGCGCGTGCCAACGCGATCCTGTACACGCAGGACGAGCAGGTGACCGATCCGCAAGGCCGCGTGCTGCTGGGCGCGACCGATCCCGCAGCGGTGCTGCCTTATCCAGCGCAGGCATTGGCACGCAAGGCAGCCACCGAGGCAGCGCTGGCCGCACGCGGCACCGCGGTGCAGGAGAGTTTGCCGCCGTTGATCTCCGAACCCGAACTGGTACTGCGCGAGCGCGACGAAGTGGTAGGCCGTGCGCGTGCGCTGCTGCTGGTGGCGCTGCGCGCCGAATCGGTGGCCTCGAACGAGCCGATGAGCGTGGACACCCTGCTCGATAGGATGCCGCTCGCCGAGGACTACCTGTCGCCCGACGAGAAGGCCTTCCTGGCGAAGGACAAGCCGACCCGGAAAGAGTGCGCGCAGTTCCTGTGGCGTTACGAGAGCCTGTACGTGCTGGAGTGGGCGCTGGGCCCGGCGGACGCGCTGCCATTCCCGGCCGCGCCCTGCGACACGGCCAAGACCGTGGCCACCCTGATCGAGATGCGCGGCCCGGCGCTACGGACCGGCAGCGAGATCCTCGACGCGCTCGACCTGACCTACCGCCTGCACTGGCACCTCCGCCAGCAGCGCCTGAAGAAGCGTCCGGACACGCCGGGCGTGGATGTCGATGTGGTGATGGAGCGCCATCACGCGCTCAACTGGCTGGTGCGCTTCCAGCACGCCGGCTGGGACAAGGTCGACACGCCGACCTGATCACAGCCCTTCGGGGGCGGGCGTCTTGGCGCGGAACTCGCACAGGTCCTGGATGATGCAGTTCCAGCACTTGGGCTTGCGCGCGATGCAGGTGTAGCGTCCGTGCAGGATCAGCCAGTGGTGCGCGTCCAGCAGGAATTCCTTCGGCACGAACTTCAGCAGCTTCTTCTCTACCTCGAGCACATCCTTGCCCGGCGCGATGCCGGTGCGGTTCGACACGCGGAAGATGTGCGTATCCACCGCCATCGCGATCTCGCCGAAGGCCGTATTGAGCACCACGTTGGCGGTCTTGCGGCCCACGCCGGGCAGCGCCTCCAATGACTCGCGGTCGCGCGGCACTTCGCCGCCATGCTGGTCTACCAGGATCTGGCAGGTGGCCATGACGTTTTTCGCCTTGGTCGGATACAGCCCGATGGTCGAGATATAGCCCTTGAGCTCATCGAGGCCCAGGTCGAGAATCGCCTGCGGCGTATTGGCCACCGGGTAGAGCTTGCGCGTGGCCTTGTTGACGCCGACGTCGGTGGCCTGGGCCGACAGCAGCACGGCGATCAGCAGTTCGAATGGGGTGGTGTATTCCAGCTCGGTCTTGGGGCTGGGATTGGCGGTGCGGAAGCGTTGGAAGATCTCGAGGCGTTTGGCGGGGTTCATGCGTCTATTCGGGTTTGGGTGGTGCGGCCGCGGCGGCCTTGGCGCGCGCCCTTTCCATCGCGGCGGCGATGATGGCGCGCTTGCGCTCTTTTTCGGCCAGTTCTTCCGGCGTGTTGGTTTCCTCGGCCAGCACTTCCTTCATCTTGGCCACGGCCTTGGCGGCCAGGCGCGCATCGTTTTCCTCGCGCTCGCGCTTGAGGCGCGCGCCGCGCCGGTCGTGCCGTTCGCGCGCTGCGTCGGCCTGCTCCTGCGACCAGGCCGCCCAGCCGGTGGCCTCGGTCACCGGCGCCATGCTGATGCAGTCGACCGGGCAGGGCGCCACGCACAGGTCGCAGCCGGTGCACAGGCTCGGCAGGATGGTGTGCATCTGCTTGGCCGCGCCGAGGATGGCGTCGACCGGGCAGGCCTGGATGCACAGGGTGCAGCCGATGCACAGCGCCTCGTCGATGAAGGCGACCGCGCGCGGGCGCTCGATGCCGTTGTCCGGCTTGATGGGAATGACGGGTTTGCCGAGCAGGCTGGCCAGGCGCCCGACACCTTCGAGGCCGCCGGGCGGGCACTGGTTGATGCCGGCCTCACCGGCGGCGATCGCTTCGGCGTAGGGACGGCAGCCGGCGTACCCGCACTTGGTGCACTGGGTCTGGGGCAGCAGGTCTTCGATCTGGTCGGCGAGGGATTTCACGGTGTGGCGGCAATGCGTAAAGCAGCATTATAGCCCCCGAAAAAAATGCCGCATCGCTGCGGCATTCTTGTTCGCTGGCGCACCGGGATTAGCGGTGCTTCTCGATGAAGTCGCCGATCTTCGGGCAGATCGTCTCGCGCCAGCGCTTGCCGGAAAAGATGCCGTAGTGGCCCGCGCCTGGGGCCACGAAGTCTTGCTGCATGTCGGCCGGAATGCCGCTGCACAGGTCGTGCGCCGCCTGGGTCTGGCCGGCGCCGGAGATGTCGTCCAGCTCGCCTTCGACGGTGAACAGGGCCACCGTCTTGATGTCCTGCGGACGCACCGGCTTGCCGCCGACCACCCAGGTGCCCCGGGGCAGGCTGAAATCCTGGAACACGGTCTTGATGGTGTCGAGGTAGTATTCGGCCGGCATGTCCAGCACCGCGTTGTACTCGTCGTAGAACTTGCGGTGGCTTTCGGCCGGCTCGTCATCGCCCGCTACCAGGTGGTTGTAGAACTCGCGGTGGCTTTGCGCGTGGCGGCCCGGGTTCATGGCGATGAAGCCGGCGTGCTGCAGGAAGCCCGGATAGACCTTGCGCCCGAAGGCCGGGTAGTTGGCGGGCACCGAGTAGATCACGGTGTTCTCGAACCATGAAAAGCTTTTCTCGATGGCCAGATCGTTAACCGCCGTGGGCGAACGGCGCGGATCGATCGGGCCGCCCATCATGGTCATGGTCTTGGGCAGCTTGGGATCGTTGTCGGACGCCATCAAGGAAATGGCCGCCAGGACAGGTACGGTCGGCTGGCACACCGAGATGACGTGCAGGTCCGGTCCGAGCAGGCGGATGAAGTCCTGCACGTAGAAAATGTAGTCGTCCAGATGGAAGGCGCCTTCGGCCAGGGGCACCATGCGCGCATCGGTCCAGTCGGTGATGTAGACGTCGTGCTTGGCGAGCAGGGCGCGCACGGTGTCGCGCAGCAGGGTCGAGTGGTGGCCCGACAGCGGGGCGACCAGCAGCACGGTCGGCTGGTTCAGTTCGGCGAACTGCGCTTCGCTCAAGTCTTTCTTGAAATGCAGCAGCCGGCAGAACGGTTTGTTGACTGCCGTGCGCTCCATGATGCCGACCGCGACGCCGTCAACGGTGGTCTCGTGGATATCGAAGGCAGGCTTTTCGTAATCCTTGCCCAGGCGGTACATCAACTCATAGCCGGCAGCGATGCGCTGCGCGAACGGGGTGTGCGCCAGGGGGGAGACAGGATTGGAAAACAGTTTGGATGAGGCATCGGCCCACTGCATCAGCGGCGTCAGGAATGAGCGTTGCATCTCGTGGAGTTGATAAAGCATACATATTCCTTGATGAAGATCGTTGCCTGCAATCGATTTTATGACAGGTTCGTCGGCTAATTATAGGCCAATTCCAAATCTCGACTGCAATTTTGGGTTCTGTTCAGAAATTTTTCATGAGGCCGTATTCTGCGTGGGTGAAAAGCGGTTCATGTCGTACGTTTTATCACGGATCGCCACAAGCTGAACATGAGCTACCTAACACAATAAAAAAATGCCCCGACCAGCGGGGCATTCGTTGCGCGAGAGTTACTGAACGCGTTTGTTTGTCGACTATCAGTCAAACACTGGCGTCTCGACGCCGAGGATCTTGTGCAGCTTCGGCGAGGTGGTGGTGTATTGCATGTGGATCTTCTTGTCAGGGAAGATATACGGTGCGGCACCGAAGGCGGCCAGCGCAGCTTCGTGGAAGCCCGACAGGATCAGCTTTTTCTTGCCTGGGTAGGTGTTGATGTCGCCCACGGCGAAGATGCCCGGCACATTGGTTTCGAACTTTTCCGTGTCCATCACCTTGAGCTGGCGGCGCTCGATGTCCAGGCCCCATTCGGCGATCGGGCCGAGCTTGGGCGACAGGCCGAAGAACACCAGCAGCATGTCCAGCGGTACGCGGCGGGTCACGCCGTCGGCACCGGTGACTTTCACTTCGGACAGCTTGCCGTCCTTTTCATCGAAGCCGGTGACCTGGCCGATGATCAGCTGCATTTCGTAGGCGTCGCACAGGGCCTTCATCTTGGCCACCGAGGCAGGGGCGGCGCGGAAGTCTTCGCGGCGATGCAGCAGCACCACCGATTCGGCCTTGCCGACGAAGTTCAGGGCCCAGTCCAGGGCCGAGTCGCCGCCGCCGCAGATGACCAGGTTCTTGCCTTCGAACAGTTCAGGCTGCTTGACGCGGTAGAACAGCTGCGAATTGTCGAACTTGTCGATGCCGTCGACCTTGATGGTGCGCGCCTGGAAGGAACCGACGCCGGCGGCGATGAAGATGGTCTTGGTGATGAACTGGGTGCCGGTCGAGGTTTCGACGTTGAAGCGGCTGTCTTCGCGGCGCTGCACGGTCGTCACTTCCTGGCCCAGGTGGAAGGTCGGCTCGAAGGGCTCGATCTGCTTGAGCAGGTTGTCGGTCAGTTCCTGGCCGGTGCACACGGGCACGGCCGGGATGTCGTAGATCGGCTTGTCCGGATACAGTTCCACGCATTGGCCGCCCACCGCCGGCAGCGAGTCGATGACGTGAGCCTTGATCTCCAGCAGGCCCAGTTCGAACACCTGGAACAGGCCGACCGGACCGGCGCCGATGATGACGGCATCGGTCTCGATGGCGCCCGCGAAAGTACTGTTGGCAGCGACGCTGCCTGCTTCATGGTTGGCGATGATGGTCATGCGCTTACTTCCTGTTGATATTTGAATGGTGGTGCGGTACCGCGGCGGCGCTGGCGGGAAGGGTCGGGCAGGCGCGCGCGACCCGGCCGGCAGCCGGGCGGCGCTCATGCGCAGGACTAGCGGACCAGGCGGTCCAGCTTATCCTTGACATCTTTCCATTCGTCGGCCTCAGGCAGGGCAGCCTTGGTCTTGGTGATCGATGGCCAGCCGCGCGCCAGTTCGACATTCAGCTTGATGAACTGCTGCTGGTCGGCCGGTACATCTTCCTCGGCGTAGATCGCATTGACCGGGCATTCGGCCACGCACACGGCGCAGTCGATGCACTCGTCCGGATCGATGGCGAGGAAATTCGGGCCTTCCCGGAAACAATCTACCGGGCATACATCGACGCAATCGGTGTAACGACAGCTGATGCACGATTCGGTGACAACGTGGGTCATAACAGTCCTATCAGTGAAAGAAGCGGCGCGGACAGTGGGCAGGGCGCCGCTGAGCATAGCAAAGCACTGTATTTTAAGGCAATTCGCTTATTCCCACAATTCAGGCTTATACACAATCTACATAAGCAAATGCGGCAGGGGGGGCGGCGGTCGCCCGAGAAATTGCCGATAGATTAAGAAATCGTGCGGCTTATATCAGGAACATCAGCATCGCCATGGCGGTCGGCAGGAGCGCGCCGGCCAGCAGGCCGGCCACGCCGATCGACTCATCCTCGAAGCCTTCGCGCAGCAGCGCCGCGCCGGCCGGATTGGGCGCGTTGGCGATGATGGTCAGGCCGCCGCCGGCCACCGCGCCGGCCATCAGCATGTACTTGGACCGGTCGGACAGGCCCTGGATCAGCGAGCCCAGGTAGGTGAGGGCGGCGTTGTCGGTGATCGCGGTCAGGCCGGTGGCGCCGAAGAACAGGCCGTGCGGGCTGAGGCTGGAAACGATGGGCTGCAGCCACCATTGCTGCATGCCGCCCAAGACCACCAAGCCGGCGAGGAAAAAGCCGACCAGCAAGCCTTCCTTCAGGATCAGCGGGTTCTGGTACTGCTCGTAGGCGGTGGTAAAGCCGAGGAAGAACATGAACAGGCCCATGAAGATCACCGGGTGATGGGCGAAGGCCACCACGCCGCCGAGGAAGGCCAGGTGGATGGCGCTCACCAGCAG
>CAMLHI010000119.1 GCA_946479705.1 uncultured Oxalobacteraceae bacterium | reverse complement strand
GTCATTGTGTTTGCGCTTGCACGTTGGGTTGCGTGCATTATACAAGCCGCATGTTGGGGCGCGGCGCCAGGCGCCAGGCGTGGGCGGCCTGCGGATCGCTGGCGGCGTACTGGCCGATGCCACGCCGGGTGACCAGGTTGGCCGCCAGCAGTTCGTTCAGCAGCGCCTGCACTTCCTCGATGCCGACCGGGCGGCCGAGCATTGCCGCGTAGCTGGCCAAGGCGTCCGCCGCGGCAGGATGGCATCCGCCCTCGCCGGCCCGCACAATGCCGTCGAAAATCGCCACCGCGAGGCTGCCGAGACGCTCGACCTTGGCCAGCTCAAGTTCGATGAGCGTCGCGCGCAAGGCCGCGGCAATCACGGGCAACATCGCATCGGGATCGCTTCCCGCCGGAATCTGCTGCAACTGACGCACCGCCTTCGACATCTCTTCCGGCAGATGGCCAAGGAGCTCGAATGCCGCCATGGCCGCCGTACGCGACGGCAGCACTGTATCGGATACTGCGGTCAACTGTGCCAGCAAGTCGTCGACGAAGTCCTCGCCCAGCAGCGGGAAGTCGACCGATACCGCGCCGGCGAAGGCATGGCTGCCGAGCGCGGCCAGTTCGGCAACCTGGGCGCGGTGCGAACCGGTGCCCACGAACAGGAAGTGGCCCGGCGTTGCCGGACGCATATTGATCGCGTCGCGCGCGGCCTTGAGCGCCATCAGCATGCTGCGGCCACTGTCGAAGGACACCGCATGCTGGACTTCGTCGACGATCAGGACGAGATCGGTGCGAGCCTTGTCGACGACCTCGGCAAGCGCCTGCGCGAGGGTAATGCCGCCGGGGGCGCCGACCTTATCGACCTTGTAGCCGAACTTGATCGGCCCGGCGCCAAGGTCGATGGCTGACACGCGGCCAAGCGCCTTGCGCACCTTGGTCCCGTGCGATTGCAGCTGGTGCATCGCTTGGCGCACGGCATCGTGGACCAGGTCGGCGGGCTCGGCTTGCACATTGCTCCAGAGGTCGACATAGATGACCACGGCGCCCTGCTGTTGCAGTGCCGGGACCAGGTCGTTCCGGAGGAAGGTGGTTTTGCCGGTGCGGCGCGGCCCGGAAATGAACAGGCCCGAACGCACGCCGGTATCGAGTACGCCTGGATTCAAGAGTTGCTGCACCATGCAGGCGGCCAGCGAGGTTCGGTGGAAGAGGCGATACATGAAGGTTTGCGTACGCAGCAAGGCAAGATTTACCGAAGTGGATTTCAGAGAGATTCTGACTTATCAGTCGCTGCTATGATTCGGGCCGACTATTCGCTTTCACGCGAACGCTGCCTCTGTTTATACACCGGACCCGATCACCGTGACCACACGGTATCGCCCTTGCTTTCTGCGTGAACACTCTCGGTTTGAACCAGCACTGGCGGCACCGATTCAAAGGGAGCATTCATGTACAAAAGTATCGATTTACGGCAAATTACACTGGTCAGCTATGGCAGCCAGTTTCTGCAGGGCCGCATGCCACTTGAGGACTGGTACCAGCACGGAGCATTTCACGACAGCCGCTTTCAATTCCGCGCTCTCGACGATAACGCCTTGCTGGCGGACGACTTCACGCTGTGGCTCGGCATGCTTCAACGACAGGGCGCGACACGCCTGTCGCTGCACCTTCCGCATGAGCTCCCGATGTGTGTAGTGGCGGCCAGGAGTGACGCGATTGCCTCATCGCCGTCCACTTCGCGGACCGATACCAGTACTGGCTGCTGAGCGATGAGTATCCACTCTGGCACAAGCACCCACTGTTTCCGAACGACGCCAGACGCTTCCCCATTTTCCCCAATGCCGCTTCGTATGGTGGCGAGCTCGCCACCTACTGGCTGGCACTGGAAGCGCCTGGGCACCTTGAAGTGCCCATTACTGACTGGAACCGGTTCGCCCAGGATATCCGTGCAGACCTGAAGATCAAGACCGCCGATCCCGATAAATCCGAACATGCGTTCTACCTGCCAACGTATTCCTTGCCCCAGGGGCTTTCCAGGCTGCCGGTGTTCCCCTATTCAGCGGCGATGACGCTGCCCCATCTGCTGATGAAAGTATTGACTGCGCAGCGGGATCAATTCTCCAACGACACCAACTGCAAGAACGACAACAGCATCTACAATGCCTCGTTCGAAGAACAGGTGCGCATGGACGCTTGGGGGAGACGACTGGACGCCTGGACCGTCGAGGCAGCACTGCGATGCGCCAACGAACTGGGCGCCATCGGCACCACCAGTCCGTGGCGGGGAGCGGTCAAACACCGGTACCATTGGATGGATGAGCGCACCTCAGATCCACAGGACACCGTCGTCCTCGCTCCAGCACCGATGCCGCTTGTACCGGCGGCGCCCGAGCCACAAGCTCAAGCGCCGGCGAAACCCATTTCCATAGTTGTGTTCGCTGTCGTCTTCGCAGTCGCATGTCTGATGATATTGGCCTTCGCGCACATCGTCGTCAGATTTCCATGGCTCGTAATCTTTTTTGGATTGCCGCTTGCTCTGTATAACGCACCGAAGAAATGACCAAGGCCGTGCGCCTGGCAGTTTCCAGGCAGACAGGCAGGCACAACGAGCAAACCGTCCAGATACCGACGGCATCCGTGTCCGCGTCGCTTACGCAGGTGCGGCTAGCCGCTTGCGAATGCGCGCCTTGAGCTCGGGACCAAGCGCGGCGCGTGCCAGCCTCAGCTCATATTCCATCTGCAGATTGAGCCAGAACTGCGCATCCATGTCGAAATAGATACCGAGGCGGAGCGCCGTGTCGGCTGTCATCGCACGGTTTCCATTGACAATTTCACTGATGCGGCTGCCCGGTACATCGATATCGGACGCCAGCCGCGATGCGGTGATTCCCAGCGGCTGCAAAAACTCTTCGCTGAGTATTTCGCCGGGATGGATGGGTTGGAGCGTCTTCGTCATATTCCCCTCCTAGTGGTAATCAACGATCTCGACATCGTGCGCACCGTCGGCCCGCCAACGGAAGCAGATCCGCCATTGCTGCTTGACCCGGATACTGTACTGTCCCCTGCGCTCTTTCGATAAGGCCTCCAGCTGGTTTGCAGGCGGGACTTTCAGCGTGGCCAAAGTCGTTGCGGCGTGGAGCATGAGCAGCTTGCGCATCGCCGTTCGTTCAATGTGCTTGAAGCGCGGAACGGCAATGCCCGCGAAAAGCCGCTCGCTATCCGCACAGGCGAAAGAGCGAATCACGATCTAATTTAATCCGTGTGGAAGGTTCCGTCAAACGGAATCCGGTTCGCGTTCTGAGTCCGGGGTCCGTCAACAATCGAACCGGCACAGTACAGATCACACTCGGTAGCGGCCACGATTGGCGTCAATCGTGCGCCTTGTTCCTGGCCAAGCGATCAGCTTCGACCGATCCGGCGCGCCATGTCGAACCGGACCATCTGCTCAAGCGCCGCCGATGGCGTGCCCGGCGCCGGTTTGCGGACGATGGCGACCAAGTTGCGCCCTATCTGTACCGGCGTTACCAGGATGCCCCAGGGGAACCCCCACCAACCCAGCAGCAGCGAAAACAGCGCGTCCCCGAGCTTGCGCTTGGTGCCACAACCGCTACAGGAAACGCAGGGACGCGAGGACCACGAGGTCACGACGGCAGCCGACCAGACCCGGTATGAGGTGTGCACGTCCACAGGACCCGGACCATCGCATTGGGGACAAGCGCCCTGGTGAACTTCATGCGTATGGCGTTGAATGACTTCGAGCGGGATCGTGTTCGCGACGCTGAGCAACTGCCCTTGTTGCAGGCATTTGTCATTACAAAACTTGTGCTCGCCCTCGCGCTTTCCGCCGAACAGGATGGTGGTGCCGCAATATCCACAGGATGCCATGTCGCCCCCTCATTTTCGTAAAAAAAATTGTTTTGAACTAGAAATGCTGACAGGGCGTGAATGTGCAGCGAAACCGAAGTTCCTCGCCGTGCCTGGCGGTGCAGGATAACAATTTCGCAGCGAGGAAAATGCGCACATTGTCACGGCTTCAAGGGAATCGCGAACTGGAGGGAGGTGAGGGATTTCAGAGCAAAGCGACGTGCCTTGGGGCGCCACTTTTGGCGTGCTCCGTTGTCGTCCTCGTACGGCGAGGACGACGAGCGCTTAGTGGTGGTGGTCGCAGCCCTTGGCGGCGGTGGGCGCGCCCTTGATGGCAGCGCCCGGCTCACGCCCGCTGTCGCCTTCGAAGCCGGCGGCATGCAGCTTGGCCAGATACTCGGCCCACAAGGTGGCCTGTTCCTTGCCGAGCTTGTACAGATAGTCCCAGGTATACAAGCCGGTATTGTGCCCATCGGTAAAGGTCGGCTGGACGGCATAGTTGCCGACCGGCTGGATGTCGCTGATGCCGACTTCGCGCTTGCCCAGCTGGAGCACTTCCTGCCCGGCCCCGTGTCCGCGCACTTCGGCCGAGGGCGAGTACACGCGCAGCAATTCGAACGGCAGCGAAAACGCGCTGCCATCGTCAAAGGCGATATCGAGTACGCGCGATTGCTGGTGGACGGTCAATGCGGTCGGGGTCATGCCTGCTCCATCCGCCGCGCGATCGTCTCGGCCAGCCTGGGCAGCAGGGCGCGACGCGCGGCCAGTACCGGTTCTTCGGTGGTGCGCACGGCCGGTGTCCACACGGCGTTGGGGAAATGCGCGTCGTCGGCAAAGCGCGGAATTACGTGCCAGTGCAGGTGCGGCGTCATGTTGCCCAGGCTGGCGACATTCACCTTGCCGGGTGCCATGACGTCGCGCAGTGCCAGTTCCACGTGCCAGACCGCATCGTTCAACTGCATGCGGTCGGCCGGCGCCAGGTCGCTCATTTCCTTGACGTGCTCGTTCCAGATCACCCGGCAAAAACCCGGATAGGCCGCGTCGTCGACCAGGATGACGGACAGCTTGTCGTTCCGGTAGACCGGCGCGCCCGCCAGATTGCACAGTTCGCAGCCCGTCATACCAGCACACGCTCGATGCCGCCGTTGTTGGCGCGCGCGACGTAATCGGCCATCCAGTTCTCGCCCAGCAAATGCTTGGCGATCTCGATGACGATGTAGTCGGCCGTCGTACCGGCATCTTCGCTGTAGCGCGACACGCCGCCCAGGCAGGCCGGGCAGCTGGTCAGGATCTTGACGTCGCCGTCGAAGCCATCGGCGCGCAGCTTGTCGGCGCCTTTGACCATCTCGATTTCCTTGCGGTAGCGCACCTGGGTCGACACGTCCGGACGCGACACCGCCAGGGTGCCGGCATCGCCGCAGCAGCGCTCGTTCTTTTCGATCTTGACATTGTCGACCGTGGAGATCAGCGCGTTGACCGTCTTCATCGAGTCGCCCAGCTTCATCGGATTGTGGCAAGGCTCGTGGTACATATAGCGCGTACCGGTGACGCCTTCGAGCTTGACGCCCTTCTCCAGCAGATATTCATGGATGTCCATGATGCGGCAGCCCGGGAAGATCTTGTCGAACTCGTAGGTCGCCAGCTGGTCGTAGCAGGTGCCGCACGAGACCAGCACGGTCTTGATGTCGAGGTAGTTGAGCGTGTTGGCCATCCGGTGGAACAGCACCCGGTTGTCGGTCATCATCTTCTCGGCCTTGTCGAACTCGCCATTGCCGCGCTGCGGGTAGCCGCAGCACAGGTAGCCCGGCGGCAGCACGGTCTGCACGCCGACTTCCCACAGCATGGCCTGGGTAGCCAGGCCCACTTGCGAGAACAGGCGCTCCGAGCCGCAGCCCGGGAAGTAGAACACGGCTTCGGTATCGGCCGTGGTCGACTTCGGATTGCGGATGATCGGCACGACCTTGTTGTCTTCGATGTCGAGCAGGGCGCGCGCGGTCTTCTTGGGCAGGTTGCCCGGCATCTTTTTATTGATGAAGTGGATCACCTGTTCGCGCACCGGCGCCTTGCCGGTGGTCGGCGGCGGCGCCTTGGTCTGCTTCTTGACGAACTTCTTGAGCACATTGTTGCCCAGGCGCTGGGCCTTGAAGCCCCAGCCGAACATCACTTGGCGCGCCGTGTTGATGGTGGTCGGATCGGTCGCGTTCAGGAAGAACATGGTGCTGGCCAGCACCGGCTTGAAGCTCTTCTTTTCCATCTTGCGCAGCAGGTTGCGCATGTTCATCGACACGTCGCCGAAGTCGATATTGACCGGGCACGGCGTGACGCACTTGTGGCACACGGTGCAGTGGTCGGCCACGTCCTCGAACTCTTCCCAGTGCTTGATCGACACGCCGCGCCGGGTTTGCTCTTCGTACAGGAAGGCTTCGATCAGGGCCGAGGTGGCCAGGATCTTGTCGCGCGGCGAGTACAGCAGGTTGGCGCGCGGCACGTGGGTGGCGCACACCGGCTTGCACTTGCCGCAGCGCAGGCAATCCTTGATGCTGTTGGCGATCTCGCCGATATCGCTTTGCTGCATGATCAGCGATTCGTGGCCCATCAGGCCGAACGACGGCGTGTAGGCGT
>CAMLHI010000118.1 GCA_946479705.1 uncultured Oxalobacteraceae bacterium | reverse complement strand
CGCCTGCCGTCGGCATCTTCTGGCTGACCAATCTGATCGAGGCGGCGCCGCTGCACGCCCATTTGCTCAGTCCAGCCTTGTCGCTTCAGGCGCGCTGCCCCGTGTGCGACGCGGAAAACGTGTATGCGCGCTGCGTTCATGATGTGTGCTTCGTGGGGGATGTGAGGACCGAGACGGTAAGGGAGTTGGCGGTGGAACTGTTCGCGCAGCAGCGCTGACACATGGATGCGTCAACCGAACCGGAGGCGCCAGTCAGCGGCGCGATGCGCCGGCAGTCGCTGCAAGCTGCTGGTCGACAAGGTCCAGCACCTCGGCAAGGCGTGTTCCCTCAGGGTCCCACAGGCAGCGATGCAGGCTTGTGTCCTCTGGCGCCCAGCGATCGATGTCCGCCTTGCCGAAGATAACGACGCTGCGCAGCTGCAAGCCGGCCGCAATATGCGAAACGCCGGTATCGTTGCACAGCAGCAGGCGTGCGCCGCTGATCAGGGCCGCCATCGCGCCCAGGGAAACCGGCCCGGCGGCCAGATGGGCGGGGGACGCCATCGCCGCGGCGACCTCCCGCGCGAGCGCGGCCTCGCCCGCGGCTCCGGTCAGTACGACCGGCAGCTTCCAGCGCCGCGCGATGTGGTCGGCCACGGTGGCGAAGCGCTCCACGGGCCAGCACTTGTCGCGCGTGCGCGCACCGGGGTGCAGGCAGACGTAGTTCCCGTGCGCCAAGCCACTGGCCAGGCCGGACTCCCGCAGTTCGTCCCAGTCGCGCGGCGCCAGGGGAAATTCGAGATAGCTGCCGTGGCGGACGGCACCGAGCCGGTCGGTCAGTTGGAGCAGGCGCCCGGCTTCGCTGCCGTGGCGTGGAAAGCCGACCCCGGACCAGCCGGCCGGCAGCGTGCGCCCGGGGCGGACGAAGCCGGCGCAGGTGGCTGCGCCAAAGTCGGCAACGATGGCATTGCTCACCGCACCGTCACCGTGCAGCTGAACGGCGAGGTCGTAGCGGCGCCGCCGGACCAGGGCGTAGAAGGCCGGCAAATCGGCATGGCGCACGGCCTGTTCGGGCAGGCCCGGCGCACCGGGGAAGGCGAGGAAATCGTCGATGTAGGGCGCGAAGCGGCGCGCAAACTGCTCCGCCCACGGCAGGCCGGCCAGGGTGATCCTGGCAGCGGGCAGGGCGCCACGCAGGGCGCGCAGCGCGGGTACCGCACACAGCATGTCCCCCACGTGCAGCGCACGAAAGACCAGCACGCTGCGCACGCCGGCAAGACCCGCCGCGTGCCTGCCCCCGGGGGCGGTGCGCCGCCTGCCTTCGGTTTGGCTGGCGACTGTTTCGGCAAGCAGAGCGGGCTTGCTCTCCGGTAGCGGTGAATGGCCTGGCATGGTCGGCTCCCTGGAGCGGGCGTGGACGCCGGTCCATCCCGCACCGTACGTTAGAAGGGGCCGGGACTGCCGAGTTCCAGGGTTTGATATCGCTCAAAAGCGGCGACAAAATAAATTTCCAAAACGAAATCAATTTCCCATTGTTATGATGTTAGTATGATTATGCAATCGGCAAAGTTACATATCAATCGGCAGCGCGGGCCGCAGCGCCGGGCGTGCGCGCTTACACAATCACAATATGGGGAGTTTCGCATTAATGAAAGTTTTTCGTACGCTGGTCGCCGTCTCCTTCAGTCTGACGGCATGGCATGGCGCGTCTGCCCAGGCGCTGCCTTCGCAAAAGCCCTTGTTGATTATCGGCGCCTCGTATGCCGAGGCCAAGACGCCGTTTTCCAACGGTGTGGCGCCGCTGGGCGGGGTGGCTGTTGCGCTGGGTAGCTACCTGAGCCTGGGAAACGCACTGGTACGCAACAACAAGCTGCCGGGCTATGTCATCAACGAAGCGCAGGCGGGGGCGACGAGCTTCGCGCGCCTTGCGTGCGCGCCCGGTGCGGCGACTTGCGGACCGGCCGGCTGGGATAGTTACCAGACGCAGCTCGAACGGGCCATTGCGCGGGTGGCGGTGCCGCCAGCGCTGACCACGCTGAACGCCAAATATGTGCTGATCATTAAGCCGAACGATTGCATGCATTCCGATGCGTTCGGGATTCCCCAGGCCCAGGCACAACCATGCACCCTGGCGGACATGAATGCCTCGGTCGACCGTATGCTGGCGGCTGGCCAGTACGCGGTATCGCGCGGCCTGACACCGATCTACGACATCATGCCGCCGTATGAAGGCCTAAATTTGCCCCTGTTTCACGCCCGCTACGGCTTGCAGTGGGTTATCGGCGAAAGTGACTACAACGCCCTGCGCACCTTGCACATGACGCGCCTGCAGAACGAACTGCCCGAGGCGATCGTGCTCGATATCTGGAAAGATTTCGTGCATGTGGGCGATGGCTTGCATCCCAATGCCGAAACCAATACCCGCGCCGCCAATCGGATTGCCAAGACCTTGTTGAAGCTGGACGAGTAAAGTCCCCGGACGGCGCCCGCGATCCCGTCAGGCGTCGTCCGGCAGTCCTGCACAGATCTCGAACACGCAATTGCGCAGCCAGCGATGGGCCGGGTCGGCATCCATGCGCGGGTGCCACAGCATGGAGACCGTGATGTCTTGCAGCGCGACCGGCAGCGCAAAGCTGACCATCCCCGCGCGCAGGGCGCTGGTATGCCGCTCCGGTACCGTGGCCACCAGATCGGAGGCGCGGGCGAGCGCGAGGGCAGCCGCGAAGCCGCTGACGGTGGCGGCCACCTCGCGCGTCAGCCCCAGCGGCGCCAGCGCCTCGTCGACCAGGCCGCGCGCCACGGCCTGGCGCGCCACCAATACATGGCCGGCCGCGGCGTAGCGCTGCGCGGTCATGGCTCCTTCCTCCAGTGCATGTCCGGCACGTATCACGCCGATGAAGCGGTCGCGAAACAAGGCGCGCATGCGCAATTGGCTGCTGGTCGTCTCGACCACCACGCCGGTTTCCAGATCGACGGCGCCGTCGCGCAAGGGGCCAGTGTCCTTGCTGTGCTTTTGGACGAAGTGCAAGCGCACGCCAGGCGCCAGCAGGCGGGTGCGGGCCAGAAGGGCAGGGCCAAAATTTTCCACGAAACCGTCGCTGGTGCGCAGGGTGAAGGTGCGCGTCAGTTGCCCGAGGTCGATCGTGCCAGCGGGGCGCAGGACCGTTTCGGCCTCCTGCACCAGACGGGCGACGTCCTCGCGCAGCGCCAGTGCGCGCGGAGTGGGCACCAGCCCGCGGCCGGCACGCACCAGCAAAGGGTCGCCGGTGGTGCTGCGCAGCCGCGCCAGCGCGCGGCTCATGGCCGAGGCGCTCAGGCCGAGCCGCCGGGCGGCACGCGCGACATTTCCTTCCGCGAGCAGCACGTCCAAGGTCACCAGCAAGTTGAGATCGGGGAGGGCCATGGGTTCAACAGTAGCATACCGGGCGCGCAGGTGTGCGGTGACATGGCGTTTCATGCACTCCAGAGCTGCAGGTCATGCGCCTTCCGCCATGTCTCGCCACGTCCTACGATGACGCCATCTCTTCCCAGCGAGCTCCATCATGACGATCCAGCCCGACCGCCTCATTCCTTCCATCCCCCCTGCACGAGCCGGCAAAGCGGGCGCGGCGCTGGCGGCCCTCTGCCTGTCGATGCTGCTGTCGGCACTGGGCGTGAGCATCGCCAATGTCGGGCTGCCTGCGATCGCCCTGGCGTTCTCGGCGCCGCTCCGGTCCGTGCAGTGGATCGTGCTGGCATATTTGCTGGTGGTCACGGCGCTGGTGGTCAGCGCCGGCCGCCTTGGCGATGTGCTTGGCCGGCGCCGCCTGCTGCTTGCCGGCCTGGCCACCTACACCGGCGCCGCCGCGCTCTGTGCGCTGGCGCCCACGCTGTGGCTGCTCCTTGCCGGCAGGGCTGTGCAAGGCATGGGGGCGGCGGCGATGACGGCTTTGACGATGGCGATGGCCCGTGCCGCCGTGCCGAAAGCGCGCATCGGCCGGGCCATGGGCCTGCTCGGCAGCATGGCCGCCGCCGGCACTGCGCTGGGACCATCGCTGGGCGGACTGCTCATTGCCGGATTCGGCTGGCGCGCGCTGTTCCTCGCGCAGCTTCCGCTGGGAATGCTGGCCTGGCTGCTGGCCTGGCGCTATCTGCCGTCCGGTCCCGCTCCCCTGCGCGCGGGCGGAGTGCGCTTCGATTATCGCGGCACTGCCGCACTGGCGCTGGCATTGACGGCATTTGCGCTCGCCATGACCCAAAGTCGCGGGCAGGCCATTCTGCTGGCGCTGGCCGGCCTCGGCCTGGCCTGGTTCTACCGCATCGAAAAGGCCGCTCCGGTCCCGCTGGTCAGCGTGGCGCTCCTGCGCGCGCCGGCGCTGTCGGGCGCGCTGGCGATGAACGTCCTGGTCACCACCGTGGTCATGGCTACCCTGGTGGTCGGCCCGTTCTATCTGGCGCACGGGCTCGGCCTGGCGCCCGCGCAGGTGGGGATGGTCATGTCTTGCGGACCGGCGGCAGCTGCGCTGGCCGGCATCCCGGCCGGGATCGCGGTCGACCGCGCCGGCAGCCGGCGCGCCACGCTGGCCGGACTTGCCGCGATGGCGGTCGGGGCGGCCACGCTGCCCTGGTTCGCCGTGCGTGCCGGCGTGCCGGGCTACGTCGTATCCCTGGTTGTACTGACCGCCGGCTATGCCTTGTTCCAGGCTGCGAATAACACGGCCGCGCTGGCCGCGGTGGCGGCCGGGGAGGACGGCGCCGTGTCGGGCTTGCTGAACCTGTCGCGTAACGTGGGCCTGATCGCCGGCGCCTCGTTCATGGGCGCAGTGTTCGCCCACGCGTCGGCGTCGGCCGCGGCGGGTTTGCGCCTGGTCTTCGGTGTGGCCCTGCTGTTGATCCTGGGCGCGTGTGCGCTCGCGCTGCTCACTGCCTGGCGCGCAAGAGGGGCAAGACAAACGGCGCTACATCCCTGACTCGTCAGCATGTCAAGCTGCCGCCGCGCCAAGCGTCAGGTATCGGTGCAAGCCTTGCCGCCGAACGCGTCCGCCACGCCGCGCAAGGCAGGCTTGTCGCCGAACTTCGCGTCGAACAGCAGGGGCCAGTCGGCGTGCGCATTGTTGAACAGGAAGCCGATCAGCCAGCTGCTGGGTATTGATTGAGTGCTACGATTGGCGGATTGTCAGCAAGCTTGGAAGGAATGTCCTTGAAACGTCTTTTGTCGCTGCCACTGTTGTTGATCGTCCTGTCGGGCTGCGGCCAGGGCACGCGCATGGCTTCCGCGCCCGGCCGGGAAGCGCCCGCGGCCGCCGCGGCGAAGCGCTCGCTTGCGCTCGAACACAGCGTCACCATCGACACCAGCGAAGAGCGCATACCCAGCGTGTTCCGCCTTGCCCAGGACGCGTGCGCGAAGGCAGCGGCCGAGCAATGCGCGGTGCTCGAGGCGAACCTCACGGGCGGGCGCTACCCGGCGGCGCGCCTGAAGCTGCGCGCGATGCCGGCCGGAATACGTGCTGTGCTGGCCAGCCTGGCGGGCAGTGGAGGGGTGGTGGCGCAATCGACCCGGGCGGAAGACCTGGGCGAGCCGATCCAGGACAGCGCCAGGCAGTTGGCGATGCTGAACAGCTACCGCACCAAGCTCGAAGCGCTGGCAGCCAGGCCGAACCTGGACGCCGACGCCCTGATCAAGCTGCACCGCGAGCTGGCGCAGGTACAAAGCCAGCTGGAAGCGCAAACCAATGTACAGGCCAATCTGCATCGGCGCGTCGACACCGAACTGCTCCAGATTGAGATCGGCGCGGAGGGGCAGCGCGCCTTCGGTCCGCCGATCCGCGACGCGCTCGCGCGCTTCGGCAGCAGCCTGTCGGAAGGCATCGCCGGCACGATTTCCGGCATCGCCTATTTTGCACCGCTGGCGCTGCTGCTGGCCATCGTCGCGGCCATCGTGCGCAAGCTGCGCGCGCGCCGGGCCGGCAAGCGCGCCTAGAACTTTGCCGCCAGGCTCATGCCGATGCTGCGCGGCGCGACCCGGTAGCCCTGCACGATGGATGCCACCTGGGGATGCTGGATCACCGTGTCGTCGTCGAAGAGATTCTTGACGAAGAGGCTCAACTGATAGCGTTCGACAGCCAGGCCGGCGCTCACATGGGCGCTGCGGTAGCCCGGGCGTTCATAGTCGGTCTGGCCAGGATCGAGGGAACCGTGGCTGGGGCCGACCCATTGCATGCCGCCCATGACGAAGCCGCTCTTGTCGCCGAAGGCGGCGAAGTGGTACTGGGCGCTGACGGCGGCATTGTATTTCGGAACACCCTGGATCTGGGCGCCGCTGACCGCGCCGACGATGCCGTTCTGCAGGCCCTTGTCGTTCGACAGTTCGGCCTTGACGTAGCCGCCCGACACGCTCAGGGTCAGGCCCGGCATCGGCTTGGCCTTGATGTCGAACTCCATGCCTTTGCTGACGGCGTCGCCCGCGTTGGCGTTGTAGGAATAGGCGCAGGTGGGCAGGTAGACGCCTTGCTGGATATTTTTCCACTTCACGTAGAACA
>CAMLHI010000117.1 GCA_946479705.1 uncultured Oxalobacteraceae bacterium | reverse complement strand
CGCTGGTGTTCTCGACCATGGTGTCGGCCTTCAAGGCGGCCAGCCAGAGCGATGTACTGGTCGGCGTGAACATCGTCGGCCAAGAGAGCAACTACGTGTCGATGCGCGACTACGCGCTGCACATGCGCATGTTCAAATTCCTGCACGAGCGCTACCCGAACGTGAAGCTGGCGCTGCACGCGGGCGAGCTGGCGCTGGGCGACGTGCCGCCGGAAGGGCTGCAGTTCCACATCGACCAGGCCGTGCATGTGGCGGGCGCCAATCGCATCGGCCACGGCATCGACCTGGCCCACGAGGGTAACGCCATCGGCATCATGAAGACCATGCGCGAGAAAGGCATCCCGGTCGAGATCAACCTGACCAGCAATGCCTTCATCTCCGGCGTGGAAGGGGCTGAACATCCGCTCGCGCTGTACCGCAAATACGGCGTGCCCTACGTGATCTCGACCGACGACGCCGGCGTCACGCGCCACAACCTGGCCAACGAATACGTGCTGTTCGCCAGCCGCTACAAGCCCGATTACGCCGAAATCAAGCGCGTGGTCTACAACAGCATTCGCTACTCCTTCCTCAACGGCGCCGACAAGCAGCGCCTGAACGCCCAGCTCGACCAGCGCTTTGCCGCCTTCGAGAAGGTCACCGCAACGCTCGATGCAGGCAAGGCGGGCCGCTGACATAGCCCGTCCGGGAACCGCCAAGCGCGGCGCCAGCCATCCCGATTGGGGCCTTGTGGTCATCTTGCTACACATTTGCGTTTCATGATAAACATATGTTTAGCTTTTGCCACGAATGAAATCCCTGCCTCGTAGTCGAGATTTATAATTTTCTACATAGTTATGCGGGAAATTGGCCCTGAACTGCTGCTTGGCGACACAAATTTCGCTTATTTATACGCGCGGCATATAAATCAAGAAGGCAAAACGTATTTGTCAATAAAGTACGGCTTGCATCATAGTTGGTTGAAATCGATGAAAAATAGGGCAGCCGGATAAAGCGAGGGCGTCATCGCAATGACACAATCGACCAGTATCCTTGCACGCCGTGCAAGTTTTAGCCGACCACCTTGCGTAAAAGAGTCGTAGCAAATTCAAAGCGATGGCCGCCTGGCCTTCAATCAATCTTGTCCTTTTGGGGTAATACATGATCAATCACAAAGGCGTGCGGCTTACCAAGCTGGCACTAGCCCTGTCGCTCGCGCTGGCTACCGCCATACCTGCGATGGCCCAAAATACCTCGTCGAGTATTACCGGGCGTATCTCGAGCAGCGACGGCCGTCCCGCGGGCGGTGCCAAGGTCACCATCGTTCACAACGAATCGGGCTCGGTCAGCAATGTCGTCACCGACGCCGAGGGCCGCTATGCCGCGCGCGGCTTGCGCGTGGGCGGACCGTACACGATCACCATCGTCAAGGACGGCGTGACTGAGAAGCGCGAAGGCATCTACCTGCAGCTGGCCGAAACCGCCAGCGTCGACGCCCAGCTGGGCGAGATGCAGCGCGTGACCGTGACCGGCCAGGCCAACAACGCCACTTTTAACAAGAGCGCCATGGGCGCCGGCACCAATGTCGGCCGCACAGAACTGGCCGCGCTCAGCTCGATCAATCGCAGCCTGTCCGACTATGCCCGCCTCGACCCGCGCCTGTCGCAGACCGACAAGGACCGCGGCGAGATTTCCGCCGGCGGCCAGAACTCGCGCTTCAATTCCATCACCATCGACGGCGTCAGCATCAGCGACACCTTCGGCCTGGAAGCCAACGGCCTGCCCACCAACAAGCAGCCGATCTCGATCGATTCGATCGCCTCGGTCCAGGTGAACATTTCGAACTACGACGTGACCCAGAAGGGCTACACCGGCGCCAACATCAACGCGGTCACCAAGTCCGGTACCAACACCGTGCACGGCAGCGTGTACCACGTCTACCGCAACGAGAAGATGGCCGGCGACCGCTACAACGCCACCGACGGCACCTATGCGCCGCCGGCACCGTTCAGCGAGAAGACCACCGGCGTGACCCTGGGCGGCGCGCTGATTCAGGATAAACTGTTTATCTTCTTTAGCGGCGAGGATTCGTCCAGCTCGCGCGCTTCGCCTTCCTTCGGCCCGCTGGGCAGCTCGCTGACCAACGTCGGCATCACGCCGTCGGCGATCGCCGGCGCGCAGGCGATCTCGAAGAACACCTATGGCTTCGATGCGGGCGGTTCGGTCCCGCCCAGCGGCCTGCAGCAGACCGTCCAGGACCGCCTGATCAAGGTCGACTGGAACATCAGCGACGCGCACCGCATGGTCTTGCGCTGGCAGCGTACCAACCAGTCCGAGCCACAATTCTCGGGCTACTCGGCCACCGGCATTTCGCTCAACAGTTATCTGTGGACGGAAACCAAGGCGATCGATTCCTCGGTGGTCCAGCTGTTCAGCGACTGGACCCCGGAATTGTCGACCGAGGTCAAGCTGTCGCGGCGCGACAGCGGCAAGAAGAATTTCAACAACGCCTACCTGCCATCGGTGGGCATCGGCTTCCCCGGCCCGCTGCCGGCCGGCACGCCGGCCACGGTGCGCACCGGTACCCGCTTCATCAACTTCGGTACCGAAGTGAGCCGCCAGGCCAACGAGCTCGACACCACTGCCTACGACGCCTACGCGGCCGCCAACTGGGTGCACGGCGCCCACGAAATCAAGGCTGGCGCCGACTACAAGCAAGATCAGATGTCGAACGTGTTCCTGCAAAACGTCAACGGCACCTACACCTTCGGCTGTATCAACTCGAGCGCGGCGGTGACGTATGCGATCGGCGCGGTCAATTGCTCGACCTCGAGCGCGGCCACGATCGAAGCGGCGGTGCTGGAAAACTATGCCCGCGGCCGCGCCACGCAATATACCGCGCAGCTGCTGTACCCGGGCGTGACCCTGGCCGATACGGCGGCGGTATGGAAGCTCGCCAACACCGGCCTGTTCGTGCAGGACACATGGAACGTCTCGCCGCGCCTGAACATCAGCTACGGCCTGCGCTATGACCGCGCCAGCACGGCCGACCGTCCGCCCCGCAACAGCGTGGTGGCCCAGGCGGTGGTGCCCGGCGTGTACAACGCCAACCCCAGCCTGATCACGCGCGAGACCGGCGGCTTCGGCCGCGACAACACCATCACCGTCGACGGCGAAGACTTGATCCAGCCGCGCTTCGGCTTCAACTACCGTTTCGACACCGCGCGCACCACCCAGCTGCGCGGCGGTGTCGGCCTGTTCGAAGGCTCGGCGCTGAATGTCTGGATCGGCAACCCGTTCGCCAATCCCGGCGTGCTGACCTACACCCTGGGCTGCGGCGGTACCAATGCCGCCTGCCTGGGCGACAATATCTTCAGTGCCGATCCGCGCGCCCAGAAGGCCATCGGCACCCCGGTCTCGATCGTCGATCTGCTGCAGCCCGGCTTGAGCCAGCCCTCGGTGTGGAAAGCCAACCTGGCCTTCGAGCATGAGCTGCCATGGTTCGGCCTGGTCATGGGCGTCGAGTACCTCAACTCCAAGACCCGCACCGGCCTGTATTTCCAGAACCTGAACCTGGGTGCGCCGACCCGCATCGGCCCGGACGGACGCCAGCTGTTCTGGACCGAGACCGGTTACACGGCCTCGTGCGCCAACGGCACCGGCGGCTTCACCACCACCGGCGCCTGCTCGGGCCACCGCAACCGCGCGCTCAGCAATGCGGCCTTCGGCAACGTCATCCAGGTCACCGAGACCAAGAAGGGCGGCGGCAACGTGGCCACGCTCTCGCTGGGCAATTCGCGCAACAAGACGCTGCGCTGGAATGTGGCTTACACCTATACCGACGCCACCGAGGTCAGCAACCTGAGCTCGTCGACCGCCGCTTCCAACTGGAGCGGGCGCGCCATCTTCAATCCGAACGAAGAGAACCTGGCGCCCTCGTCGTACATGGTGCGCGACCGCGTCAGCGCCTCGCTGACCTGGGAAAAGCGCTTCTTCGGCGAATACAAGACCACCGTGGGCGCATTCTATGAAGGCCGCACCGGCAAGCCATACAGCTGGACCTTCAATAACGACATGAACGGCGACGGCATCACCTCCAACGACCTGATGTACATCCCCAAGGCCTTCGGTTCGGGCGAAGTGGTGTTTCGTGGCGACACGGCCACCAGCAAGGTCAACGAAACCCGCTTCTGGGAAGTGGTCAACAGCAACAAGGAACTGGCCCGTGCGGTCGGCGGCGTGACCGGGCGCCAGGATTCCTTCGCTCCCTGGGTCAACAGCATCGACCTGCGCTTTGCCCAGGAAGTGCCGGGCCTGTGGAAAAAGAACAAGGGCGTGTTCGTCCTCGATTTCATGAACGTCGGCAACATGTTCAACAAGAAATGGGGCCGCATCAACGAGGTCGGTTTCGCCAGTGCCGGCGGCAATGCGCGCAGTTTCGTCGACTATGCCGGTATGCAGGATGGCAAATATGTCTACCAGATGCGCGACCAGGTCGAGGATTACGTGGTCAAGCAGAACAAGGGCGAATCGCAATGGGCCATCCAGGCCACCGTGCGTTATGAGTTCTGATCTGCGGCGGGCATGAGCAGGGCGGCTGGGCGAGATCCCAGCCGCCTTTTTTACGCGCGCGCCCGATGGGTGCGGCGCCAGACCGGCTCTGCAGGTATTCTTTTCACCATGACACACTTTTTTCGCCCCCTCTGGATCGCCGTCGCCTGCCTGGCCAGCGCCTGCGTCACCGCGCCACCGCCGCCGATCGCCATCAACCTGGTGGCGATGAACGATTTCCACGGTCATCTGGAAGCGAGCAAATTCAGTTACGCGCCCAAGGCTGGCGCCCCCGAAGTGAGCGTACAGGCTGGCGGCGTGGCGGTGCTGGCCGCGGCCCTGCGCGCCTGGCGCGCCGAAGACCGCGAGCTGCTGTTCGTCGCCGCCGGCGACCTGGTCGGCGGCAGCCCGGCGCTGAGCTCGATGTGGGCCGACGAGCCCGCGCTGGCCGCACTCGACATGCTCGGCCTGAACGTCAGCTCGGTCGGCAACCATGAGTTCGACCAGGGCCGCAAGGAACTGCTGCGCCAGCAGTTCGGCGGCTGCGAGTCGAACCGGCCCGACAAGGCCTGCCAGTTCGCCCCATCCTACCAAGGCGCCAAATTCACTTACCTGGCCGCCAACGTCATCGACACCAGCACCGGCAAGCCGCTGCTGCCGGCCTGGCGCATCGAGGTGGTGCGCGGCGTGAAGGTCGGCTTCATCGGCGCGGTGCTCAAGGGTACCTCGTCGGTGGTGCTGGCTTCCGGCATCGCCGGCCTGCGCTTCATCGACGAAGCCGACGCCATCAACGCCGCGCTGGCCGAAGTGCGCGCGAAGGGCGCCACCGTGTTCGTGGTGCTGATCCACGAAGGCGGCCACACCGACGAAGGCTTCGCCGAACCCGATTGCAGCAAGCTCGAAGGCCCGGTGGTGGAAATCGCCAAGCGCCTCGACCCGGCCCTGCGCCTGATCGTCAGCGGCCACACCCACACCGGCTTTCAGTGCAAGCTCGGCGAACGTGTAATCACCCAGGCCGAAATGGGCGGCCACGTGCTCTCGCGCATCCGCCTGTCGGTCGACCCGGCCAGCCGCACCTTGCGCGACATCGACGTCCACAATGTGCTCATGAGCGCCGACACGTTCCCGCCCGTGCCCGAGATGGCCACCTTCGTCAACTCCGTGAAAGAGCGCAGCAATGCCGTGCTGGCGCGCCCGGTGGCGCATTTCGGCGTGCGCTCGAGCGGGCGCAAGCTCAACGAGGCTGGCGAAGCGCCGCTGGGCGACCTGGCGGCCGACGCCGTGCTGGCCGCCACCCGCGCCCAGGGCGTGCAGATCGGCTTCATGAACATCGCCGGCCTGCGCAAGGATATCGACGTCGACGCCGACATGCAGGTGCGATACAGCCATGTGCAAGCCATGCTGCCGTTTTCGAACACCCTGGTGATCATGGACATGCGCGGCGCCCAGCTGCGCGAACTGCTCGAACAGCAGTGGGGCGAGGGCAGCGAACCGACCCGCTCGATGCTGCAGATCTCCGACACGCTGCGCTACAGTTGGGATTCGACCCGGCCGCGCGGCCAGCGCGTGGTCCCCGGCAGCATCATGGTCGAGGGCGTGCTCCTGGACGACGCCAGGGTGTATCGTATCGCCGCGAATAACTTCCTGTCCGAAGGAGGTGATAATCTGCCGATGTTCCGGCAAGCGACGAACAAGATCGACACCGCCATCCGCGATGTCGACGCGTTTTCCGCCTACCTGGAACAGCGCGAGCGCGCCGGCAAGCCTGCAGGGAGTGCCGAGAGCGCGGGACGCATCACCAGAATCAAATGAAGCGATGAAACGATGAAATCTACCTTGCTGTTGCTGGCCGCCGCCTGCGCCGTCCCGCTGGCGCACGCCGAGTTTGCCATTCCGGGCTTTGAGCTGGTCCAGACGGCGCCGCTGGAGACTTCCCTGGTCAACCGCGACCTGCGCGATCCCGCCACGGTCTGGACCCAGCTGTTCGACGGCGCCACGCGCGAGATCGTGATCGGCCAGTTCTACGCCGTC
>CAMLHI010000116.1 GCA_946479705.1 uncultured Oxalobacteraceae bacterium | reverse complement strand
TGGAACTGGTCGATGCGCTGGTGAACGAGCCTGCGCTCAAGCACTACCACCTGCTGCCCAGCGTGCGCGGCGACCTGCTCTCGCGCCTGGATCGCAAGCGCGAGGCGCGCGCCGAGTTCGAGCGCGCCGCGGCGCTGACCAATAACGACCGCGAGCGCGAGCTGCTGCTGGCGCGCGCGCAGGCTTGCAATGTGCCGGGCAGCGGCGCGTAGGAGCCTTGGCGCGAGGATGTAAGCGAGTGTGTCATGGCGTGCGCGGCGGGCGAATTATGCTAACCTTTTTCGCATGCTCAATCTCATCCGCACCGCGCGTTTCCTGGCCATCCTCGGCTGCGCCGCCCTGCTGGCCTCATGCGCCAACCTGGCCGGGCCGCGCCAGGTCGAACTGCCGCTGGCCAAGCTGCAGGCCGGCATCGAACGCCGCTTCCCGCTCAATAATCGTCTGCTGGAATTGTTCGACGTGCAGCTCACCCATCCGCAGCTGCGCCTGATGCCCGACAGCGGCCGCATCGGTATCGATATGGATGCCTCGGTGGCGCCGCCCTTCCTGCACCAGTCCTGGCGCGGCGGCCTGGGGCTGTCCGGCCGCCTGGCGATCGACATGGGCCGCGGCGCCATCGTGATGGCCGAGCCGCGCCTGGAACGCTTCGCCATCGACGGCATCGACCCGGCCCGCCAGCGCCAGCTGGAGAAGGCGGGCAATGTGCTGATGGGCCAGGTGGCCAGCGACATGCCGGTCTACAGCTTCAAGATGGACGACTTGCGCTTTGCCGGCATCCAGTTCACCCCGACCCGGATCGCCACCACCGCCTCGGCGCTGGTGGTGACGCTCGAGCCCGTCAAATAGGCCCTCGTTCAGGGGATATCGTGGTTGCTCCAATACAACGACTGTCGAGATTTACAGCATTGCGGCGTCGGGATATTGGGCGCAAACTTGTCCCAGCTCGTGTCGGGTTTGGGGCAGCCGAAACGGTTTGCGATGGCTCAAACTCAGCAATATTCCTCTAAAGTAATCTTGCCTTCAATCTTCAACGCGCTGCCTTTTGTGGGGGTCATTTTGGGAACGATACAGGAAAGTTTGCCGGACAAGGAAGCCAGTCCAGAGCCGCCCTTGAGCGCGCCGACGCCGGCCATGAAGCGACAGAGTTTGCCGCCGAAAGGGTCATGCTGGTATTGCGAAAAACCGCTCGACAGCGTGCGCCGTTTCTGCGGCAAGGAATGCGCCGATGGCTTCGATGAGGAAGCCGAGTTTACCCGCTGAGATCGTTCAGCGGCCGCGCCGGCCGGGGTTTGCCGAGCGCGCCAGCGCGCCCAGTGCGCGTTCGTAGTCGAAATCGTTGACCGCCGCGGTCACTTGCCGCAGCGCCGGTTCTCCGAGGATCACGCCGAGGCTGGCGGCATTTTCTTCCACCAGGTCCACCGCCGCGCCATCGCCGTTGCGCAGCAATTCCGCCAGCCGTGCCAGCAGGGCAGGGTCTTCCGGCAGGGCGCGCGGCGATACCGGCTGCGCCGCGCTGCCGTCATCGATCAGCACGTCGAGCAGCCCGATCACCAGTTGGAATTCAGTGTCGAGCGCGCGGATTTCCTCGCGCTGCCGCGGTGCGCCGGTGCGCAGCGCCTGCTCGGCCGCGCTGGCCTGGGCATGCAGGCGCCCCGCGCCAATCATCCCGGCCGCGCCCTTGAGCGTATGCGCCAGCAATTGCGCCGTGGCCAGGTCGCCATGGTCGAAGGCGCGCTGCACGGCCAGGGCGCCGGTGGCATAGTCTTTCCGGAAACGTTCCAGCATGCGCCCGTACAGATGCTGGTCGCCCATGACCCGTTCCAGTCCTTCGGCCACGTCGATGATGTCCTGCGAGTGTTCGGGTTGGCGCATGCGCGAAGCCGCTGTCGAGTCGTCAATCGATCAACGATAACAGATTGCGTGCCCGCCTGCGCATCGGCCGTTTATTTTGTGGTGAACGACCAGCTGCGCTCGACCGCGATGGCGTCCACCGTGCCCTTGAACGTCACGTCGTAGGTGGTGCCGCTCTTGAGTACCGACAGGGGAATGATGGCGGCTGCCGAACGCGGTGTGTGCGCGTCGCCGTTGGGGGCGAGCAGCTTGGTGCTGAGCTGGCTGCCGCCGCGTGGCGCCACCGTGAAGCTGCTCACGGTCATGGTCGAGGTAAGGTCGGCATGCACGGAAATCGGATAGCCGACTTCGTTGACGTTGACCCCGTTGACGTTATCGACCGGATCGGGAGTTTCATTGTTGCTGAAGAAGTTCACCGGCACCAGGGTCTGGTTGCTATAGGGCCAGTTGGCCAGCTTGCCGCGGCCGAGACCGGCGGTGTTGCTGTCGGCCATGGTGAAATCGGCGGTGAAGTAGGTGTAGTTGGCGCTGCTGGTGGCCGCGCCGGTGCCGATCTCGGCGAACCTGGGTTCGAAAATGGCGAAGCGGTGGTAGACGGCCGTAATCAATTCTTCGGCCATGAAGAAGCCGGAGGAACTGGACGTGGCGGAAATCACTTCGCCCGCATAGCCGCCGCCGCCGAACACATAGTTGGCCGCCTGCAGGCGCGCTGTGGTATCGACGCCGGTGAAGCCGGGCTTGCCGGCGATCTGCTGGTGGGTGACGGTGTTGTTGACCTTCTGGTAATCGGAATGGCCCTGGGCCGCGGTGTCGATCAAGGCATTGCGGGTCAATACCGGTATGCCGAGCTGGCCGCGGCGGTAATTGATCCACACCCTGCCGTCGGCGGCGATATTGTTGCTCAGCGTGGGCGCGCCGGGCTCGGTGGTCACCGGGGTACTGGGCTGGCTGGCCACGGTGCTCGACGCGCCGCCACCGCCACCGCCACCACAGGCGGCCAGAAGGAGCGCGCTGGCCAGGGCGGCAAGGGTGGGACGCCAAGGGATAATGTTGGTCATTTATTACTCTCCTGCATGAATTGCGGTCAGCATCGATTCTAGGCGAATTCGGCGGCCCGTGAGCGCTGTTTCGATTGCTTTTACGGGGCTGGCGCCGCTTTGCGCGGTAGAATGCCAAGTCAATATTGTCAATCTTGCGAGGAAATTTGAAACCGAGCCGACAGCAGCGCCTCGCGCGCGCCAAGTTTGCCCTGCCCAGTTTTGTGACCTTGCTGTCGATCGCCTGCGGCTTCGGCAGCATCGTCATTTCCATCGACAATGCGCATGTGGGTGCGCCCAAGGCCTACCAGATGGCGGCCATCCTGCTGGTGCTGGCTGGCGTGTTCGATGCGCTCGACGGTTTCGTGGCGCGCATGACCAACACTTCCTCGACCTTCGGCATGCAGCTCGATTCGATCGCCGACGTGATGAATTTCGGCTGCGCCCCGGCCATGCTGCTGTATTGCTACGGCTTCGTCCAGCTCGGCGCCGGCCACCCGACCCTGGTGCGCATGGGCGGCCTGG
The DNA here is from genome assembly GCA_946479705.1 of uncultured Oxalobacteraceae bacterium. The sequence continues at coordinate 3,156 of CAMLHI010000116.1, read as the reverse complement.
CCTGCTTTATCTTTGTCGCCTGCGGCGCGCTGCGGCTGGCGCGCTTCAACGTCAACGTCGGCCGCACCGATCCGCGCTACTTCGTCGGCATGCCGATCACCGCCGGCGCGGCCTGCGTGGCCTCGGCCGTGGTGGCCTGGCCGACCCCGCCGCTGACCATGCTGCAGGGCTATGGCGTGATGGCGCTGATGGTAGCCGTCGGCACGCTGATGGTGTCGACCGTGCGTTTTCCCAGTTCCAAGCAGCCGAAAAGCAAGTGGCTGCTGGTGGCCGCCGCCATCGCCGTGGCCTTGCTGGCCTGGCTGCAGAGCCGCTTCTTCGTGCTGTTTTTCCTGCTGTATATCGGCGTCACCCTGCTGATCAATATCGCCTGGCAGATGGGTTGGCGCGGCCTGGCGCCGCCCCAGGTCTATCACGACTGAAACGTCTGTCAGGCAAACTTGTCGAGCAGGGCCGCCAGCTTGACGGCCACGGCCTGGGCCTGATCGAGGTCGCCGGCCCCGGCGCTCTGGGTCAGCAAGCTCCCCGAGAGCAATTGCACGAAGCAGCGGTCCAGCGCCTTGCGCGCCGCCGCCATTTGCTGGGCGACCGCGTCGCAATCGCCGGGGCTGTCGGCCATGGCCAGCAATTTCTGCACGCCGCGCAATTGGCCCTCGATGCGCGCCAGCCGGTTGAGCAAGTCTTTCTTTTGCTGCGCGGTGAGCGCGCTGCCTTCGACGATCTGGTAGCTGTTCTCGGGCATGGTCTCAGTCCACGTCGTGACCGCGGGCGGCGCGCAGGATCGCGAACCAGTCGCTGCGGGCCAGGGTGAACTGGGTGCCGGCCACGGCCACGCCGATGGCTTCGATGCGCCCGCTCCCGGTCAGCGGCAGCGGGCGGCAGGGCAATTGCATAATCCAGGCGAACACCACGCTGGCGAAGGGTTTGCCGAGCTGGTCGGCAATGCCCTTGATGACCAGGCGCAGCTTGTCGGCATGGTGGTCGCTGCCGCTGAACAGGCGTCCGCCGGCCAGGGGCGACCACAGCATCGGCGCCACGCCGCCATCCTGCAAGCCGTCGAAGCTGCCGTCCTGCATGGGCGCCAGGTGCAGCGGGGAAAATTCGATCTGGTTGGTGGACAGGGGAATGCGCCGGTTGAGCGCCTCGAATTGCTGGCGGCTGAAATTGGAGACGCCGACATGGCGCACCTTGCCGGCCTGGAGCAGCGCCTTGAAGGCGGCGGCGATCTCGTCGAAATCCATCAGCGGATCGGGCCGGTGGATCAGCAGCAGGTCGAGGTAATCGGTGCGCAGCTGGCGCAGCGATTCGTCGACCGCGGCGAAGATATGGGCCGCGCTGGTGTCGTAATGCTTGATGGTATGGTGCGGGCGCTGCGGCGAGACCAGCCTGATGCCGCATTTGCTGACCAGCTCGATGCGCTGGCGCAGCCCGGGCTGCCGCTGGAGCGCTTCGCCGAACAGGCATTCGACGCTGTAGCCGCCGTAGATATCGGCATGGTCGAAGCTGGTGACGCCCAGCTCCAGGCACTGTTCGATGAAGCTCACGCGCTGCTCGACCGTCATGCCCCACTCGCCCATGCGCCACATGCCGGCCACGATGCGCGAGAGGGTCGGCCCGGTGCTGGCAGTGGCGAGGCGCGGGCAGGTCAGGTCGGCGGGCAGGGCGGGGTGCATGGGTGCTTTCGTGGCAGAAGTTTCCTTCGCCCCATTATAGCGATCCCCCGGGCGCGCGCCGGGGCCACCCCGTGCGCGCCCTCAGGCGCTTACTTCAGCCACAGGCGCATCGAATCCCAGGCGCGGCCGAACACGGTGGCTTGCGCCACTTCGTCCAGCGCCACCACGGGCAATTCCAGCAGCGGACGGCCGTCGACCATCATCTTCAGCGAACCGACCCGGCTGTTCTTGGCCAGCGGCGCGACCAGCGGGTCCTTGCGTTCGAGCACAGGCTTCATCTTGCCGGCCACACCCTTGGGTACGGTCACCAGCACGTCGTTGGGAAAGCCGATCTTGACCGTGCTGGCCGAACCCTTCCACACTTCCGGGGTCTGGATGGCCTGGCCCTTGCTGTAGAGCTTGATCGTGTCGAAGTTCTGGAAACCCCAGTTGAGCAGCTTCTGGCTTTCCTGGGTGCGCGCCTGGTCGGAACTGGTGCCCAGCACCACCGAAATCAGGCGCCGGTCGAAGCTGCCGTTGGGACGGTGCGCCGAGGCGATCATGCAATAACCGGCCGCTTCCGTGTGGCCGGTCTTCATGCCGTCCACGGTGGGGTCGAGCCACAGCAGGCGGTTGCGGTTGGGCTGGCTGATCTTGTTGTAGGTGAAGCTCTTGACCGAATCGATCTTGTAGAACTCGGGATAGTCGGCAATCACGCGGTTCGCCAGGATCGCCAGGTCATTGGCGGTGGAGAAATTGTCCGGGCTGGGCAAGCCATGCGGATTGGCGAACTTGCTCGACTTCATGCCCATGCGCTGGGCTTCGCGGTTCATCAGGAATACGAAGGCCGATTCGTCGCCGGCCACCGCTTCGGCCAGGGCCACGGCGGCATCGTTACCGGACTGCACCATCAAGCCGTACAGCAGGTCGTGCACCGACACCGGCGTGGCCGGGTCGATGAACATTTTGGAACTGCTGGCGTCGACCTTCCAGGCCTTGACCGAGACATTGATCATCTGGTCCATGGTCAATTTCTTGTCGCGGATGGCGGCGAAGGTCAGGTAGGCCGTCATGATCTTGGTCAGCGAGGCCGGCTCGATCCGGGCATTGGGGTCCTGGGACGCGATCACCTGGCCGCTGGTGGCGTCCAGCAGCAGCCAGGAGCGCGCGGCCAGCTGGGGGGGCGGAACCGTCTGCGCCACGGCGGCGGAAACGAACAGGACGCTGGCAGCGAGTGCCGCAAAAAGCTTTTTCATGGGGATGGGGGACTCGAATTAGGTGGCATAAAGCGGGGCGGACAATTATAGCGTCACGGCGCCGTGACACCATCGCGGCGCCACAGTTGAATCACCAGATTTTTGATGTGGGCGAGGCGGCGGTGGAAGAAATGGTCGGCGCCGGGAATGACGATCACCGGCAAGTCCTGGGGACGGGCCCAGTCGAACACTTGCTGCAGGGTGATGGTGTCGTCCAGTTCGCCGTGGATGACGATGGAATCGGCCGG
>CAMLHI010000115.1 GCA_946479705.1 uncultured Oxalobacteraceae bacterium | reverse complement strand
TGCGCGTACACGGCGTCGATGCCGGCGCACAGGCTGGCCGCGCTGTTGGGTTCGACCAGCATGCCGCAGCGCTCGTCCACCAGCTCGGCCACGCCGCCGCCGCGCGTGCCCACCACCGGCAGGCCGCAGGCCATCGCTTCGAGCACGATCAGTCCGAAGGTTTCGCAGTCGCCGGGATGGACCAGCAGGTCGCAGCTGGCCAGCAGGCGCGCCAGCGAACGCTGGTCGCGCTTGAACGGCATGAAACTGATCTGCGGATAGCGCGGCAGCGCATCGCCGCCGCCGATCAGCAGCAAATGATAGGGCCGGCCCAGCATGCGCACCGCCTCGATCAGGTAATGCAGTTTCTTTTCGGCCGTGAAGCGCCCCGCATACACCAGCAGGCGCGTGCCCGGCGGCAGCCGCAGGTGCTGGCGCAAGGTGGCCACGCGGCGGCGCGGATTGAAGACCTGCCCGTCGATGCCCAGCGGCTGGTGCACGGCGTCGCGAATGCCCATGCTGGCGAGCTGCTGCACCATCAGGCGGCTGGGCGCGAGGACCATGTCGAACTGGCTGTACAGATGCGCCAGGTAGTGGCGCGCGCCCTGCATGGCGGCCCGGCCGAAGCGGTGGCGGACCAGGTGCGGCAGGTCGGAGTGATAGAAGGCCACGGCGGGGATGCCCAGGCGCCGCTTGGCGCGCAGCGCCGCCCACGCGCACGGCCCGGCATCGCCCGCCTCCACCAGATCAGGCTGGACCGCCTGCATCAGCCGCGCGGCCGTGCCCACCGAATACGGCCAGCGGTAGCCGTGCAGGCCCGGCACAGGCAAGCTGGGCAGCCGCAGCAAGGACGGCGCCTGCGCGCCGCCGCGCACGTTGGGACTGGCGATGGTGTGGCGCACGCGGCTGCGCTGGGCCAGCCAGCGCGCCTTCGCATTGAGGTAGGTGCTGACGCCGCCACCTTCCGCAGCGTAGAACATGGTGATGTCGACGAGATGCATGCTGTGAGTCCGTATTGTGTGAACTCACGATAGCAAACGCTTGGCTTGCGCCGTTTGAGCGCACGCAAGGTGCGCCGGAGCGCCTTACAGTACGCCGTCTTTTCTCAATGCGGCAATGTCTTCGCAGGTGTAACCGAGCTGTTGCAGTATTTCCTCGTTGTGCTGGCCCAGCGTGGGACCGAGCCAGCGCGTCTGTCCCGGCGTGGCCGACAGTTTCGGCGTGATGGCCGGCATCTTGACCGGCGTGCCGTCGGCGAACTGGTGCTGTTCGAACATGCCGCGCGCCAGGTACTGCGGGTCGCTCATCATGTCGCGCACCGAATAGATCTTGCCGGCCGGGACGTCGGCCGCCTGCAGGGTCGCCAGCGCCGCGTCGATGGTCTGGGTGTCGCACCAGCCCTGGATGGCGGCGTCGATCTCGGCCGCGCGCGGCACCCTGCCGTCATTGCGCGCCAGTTGCGGGTCGCCGGCCAGATCGATGCGGCCCATGGCCAGCATCAGGCGCTTGAAGATCGCGTCGCCATTGCCGGCGATGACGATGTTCTGGCCGTCGCTGGTGGTGTAGGTATTCGATGGCACGATGCCAGGCAGCGCGCCGCCGGTGCGTTCGCGCACCACGCCGGCATGATCGTATTCCGGCACCAGCGATTCCATCATGTTGAACACCGCTTCATACAGGGCCACGTCGATCATCTGCCCTTCGCCGGTCTGGTCGCGGTGGCGCAGCGCGGCCAGCGCGCCGATCACGCCGTGCAGGGCCGCCACCGAGTCGCCGATCGACACGCCCACGCGCAGCGGCGGACGGTCCGGATGGCCCGACACGTAGCGCAGTCCGCCCATCGATTCGCCGATGGCGCCGAAGCCCGGCTGGTCCTTCATCGGCCCGCTCTGGCCGAAGCCGGACAGGCGCACCATGATCGCGCGCGGGTTCTCGCGCTTGAGGTCTTCGTAGCCGATGCCCCACTTTTCCAGCACGCCGGGGCGGTAGTTCTCGACAATGATGTCGGCCTCCAGCGCCAGCCGCTTGGCGATCGCGCGCCCGCTCGGGTGCTTCATGTTGAGCGTGAGGCTCTTCTTGTTGCGCGACTGGACCGACCACCACAGCGAGGTGCCGTCCTTGAGAACGCGCCAGTGGCGGATCGGGTCGCCGCCATCGGGCGCCTCGATCTTGATCACGTCGGCGCCGAATTCGCCCAGCACCCGCGCGCAGAAAGGACCGGCGATCAGCGTGCCCAGTTCGAGCACCTTGACGCCGGCCAGAGCTCCAGTGGAAGTAGTCATCGATGAATAGTCAGTAGTTCAGTCAGGTGGAACGGCGGTCGAGCATGGCGCGCGCGATGGTGCCGGCGTCGACATATTCGAGCTCGCCGCCGACCGGCACGCCGCGCGCCAGCCGGCTCACGCGCAGCCCGCGCGCCTTGAGCATCTCGCTGATGTAGTGCGCGGTGGCCTCGCCTTCGTTGGTGAAGTTGGTCGCCAGGACCACTTCGCCCACCACGCCGTCGGCCGCGCGCGCGATCAGTTTGTCGAGATGGATGTCCTTGGGGCCGATACCGTCCAGCGGCGACAGGCGCCCCATCAGCACGAAGTACAGGCCCTTGTAGGTGAGGGTCTGTTCGATCATCAGCTGGTCGGCGGGCGTTTCGACCACGCACAGCAGGGCGCGGTCGCGCGCCTCGTCGAGGCAGACGTCGCACACTTCGGTTTCGGAGAAGGTATTACAGAGCGCGCAGTGGTGCACCGTGTCGACCGCCTGGTACAGCGCGCGAGACAGCATCTCGGCGCCCTCGCGGTCGTGCTGCAGCAGGTGGAAGGCCATGCGCTGCGCCGACTTCGGACCGACGCCGGGCAAGCGCCGCAGCGCTTCGGTCAGGAAGTCGAGCGACTTGGACATCTCAGAACGGCATCTTGAAGCCAGGCGGCAGCTGCATGCCGGCGGTCAGGCCGCCCATCTTTTCGGCCGACGTGGCTTCGGCCTTGCGCACCGCGTCGTTGAAGGCCGCGGCCACCAGGTCTTCCAGCATGTCCTTGTCGTCGGCCAGCAGCGACGGATCGATCGAGACGCGCTTGACGTCGTTCTTGCAGGTCATGACGACCTTCACCAGGCCGGCGCCGGACTGGCCTTCGACTTCGATCGAGGCCAGCTGTTCCTGGGCCTTCTTCATATTGTCCTGCATGGCTTGCGCCTGTTTCATCAAGCCTGCGAGCTGGTTCTTCATCATGGTAGGTTCTCCGACATTTAGTGAGTGGGGGATGGATCAGGCGGATGCCGAGGCCGCGCCAGTGGCCGGCGGCCGGATCGAGCCGGGCACCACGAAGGCGCCAAAGGCGCTGGCCAGTTCCTGGACAAACGGATCGCTGGCGACGACCTCGTCGGCCTGACGCTGACACTCTTCGCGGTAAGCCTGGGCTTCCGCGCTGGCGGTGTACCAGACCTGGCCGATGTCGATCTCGACATGCACCTTGGTTTCGGTGAAACGCTCCTGCAGCGCGGCGCACAGCTTCTCGGTATTGCCGCTGGCGCGCAGCGTATCGATCGGCACGCGCAGGCGGAAGGTGGTCACCTTGCCGTCCACGCCGCACGAGACGAGCTGGGTCTGGAAAGCCAGCTGCTGGGCCACGCCGCGCAGCGGCAGGGTCGCGGCCAGGCCGGGCCAGTTGCCATCCCAATCGATCTCGGGCACCGGCGTGATCACGTAGGGCGGACGCTCGACGGCCGGCGCGCGCGCCACCACGGGCGCCGCTACGACAGCGGTTTCTTCGGCTACGGCGGTGTCATCGGAAAATTCGGTCACCCACGAGGGGGGACCGTCATCTTCCTCTTCCTGCTGCATGCGCGCCTGGGCCGGCTGCTCCCATGGCGGTGCCGCCGCGGCTTGCGCGGGTGCGGCGGCCGGCTGCGCGGCCACTGGCGGCGCTGCGGCCGGCATCGGCGCGGGCGCCGGCGGGGGTGCCTCGGCGGCGGGCCGGCGCGGCGTCGAACCGGGGCTGCGGCTGGCCGCGCGCGCCGCTTCGAGCGCGGCGTCGATGGCCGCGCGCGCGGAACTGCGCGCGGGAGATGGCGCCGGTGCGGCTGCCTGCGGTGCGGCTGGCGCCATTGCCTGCGGCGCGGCGGGTGCCGGGGCGGCAGTGCGCGCGGGCGCAGGAGCCGGCGCGGCAGGCATCGCGCGCGGAGCCGGCGTCACGGGACGCGCACTGGCCGGGCCGGCCGGCGCCACGCCTTCCGCGCCGCCGTTCCCGGGACGGAAGGCCAGCATGCGCAGCAGGGTCATGGTGAAGCCGGCGTATTCGTCCGGCGCCAGGCCGATCTCATTGCGGCCGTGGACGGCGATCTGATAATACAGCTGCACTTCCTGGGCATCGAAGGCGGCCGCGAGACGCACGATGTCGGCCAGTTCGGGCAAGTCTTCGGGCAGGGCCGAGGGCACGCTTTGCGCCAGCGCGATCCGGTGCAGCAAGGTGCCGAGATCCTGCAGCGCGCCGTTGTAGGACAGGCTGCGGCTGGCCATTTCATCGGCCACCGCCATCAGGTCGGCGCCGTCCTGCGCGATCAGGGCGTCGAGCAGGCGCACTAGATAGGACTGGTCGAGCGCGCCCAGCATGCCCTGCACCGCTTCGAGCGTGACCTGGCCGGCCGCGTAGGCGATGGCCTGGTCGGTCAGCGAGAGCGCGTCGCGCATCGAGCCGTGCGCGCCCTGGGCCAGCAGGCGCAGGGCCGGCTGTTCGAAGGCGATGCCTTCCTGGCCGAGGATGTTGTCAAGGTGGCTGACGATGTGCCCCGGCGGCATCTGCTTGAGGTTGAACTGCAGGCAGCGCGACAGCACCGTGACCGGGATCTTTTGCGGGTCGGTGGTGGCCAGGATGAACTTGACGTGCGGCGGCGGCTCTTCCAGCGTCTTGAGCATGCTGTTGAAAGCATGATTGGTCAGCATGTGGACTTCGTCGATCATGTAGACCTTGAAGCGCGCGTTCGATGGCGCGTACACGGCCTGCTCGAGCAGCTGGGCCATCTCGTCGACGCCGCGGTTCGAGGCCGCGTCCATCTCGATGTAGTCGACAAAGCGGCCGGCATCGATGGCGGTGCAGGCTTCGCATGCGCCGCAGGGCGTGGCGGTCACGCCGCCAGCGCCGTCCGGGCCGATGCAGTTGAGCGACTTGGCCAGGATGCGCGACAGGGTGGTCTTGCCGACGCCGCGCGTGCCGGTAAACAGATACGCATGGTGCAACCGGCCGGTGCCGAGGGCGTGCGTGAGCGCGCGCACCACGTGCTCCTGGCCGACGAGCGTGTCGAAATTCTTGGGACGGTATTTGCGGGCGAGGACTTGATAGGACATGCTGGATTTTACCGTAGAAGAGCGAACCCGGCGGGCTTTCACCGGCCACCAAACGGCCATTGTAGCAAGAGCCCGCGCGAACGCGAAACCACGGCGGCGATGCTGGAATGGCTGAGGGAGCGACGGCGGGAACGACGGCAGGAATACAGCGGAAAATACTGGGGAAGAGATCGAAAGAGGCGAGCCTGATCTGCGGCACTTGCGGTGAACGGCCGTGGCTGCTTCGTTCCCGACCTGACCAGGTTAGCCATGCCACAATGCGCAGGGGCCCGCCAGCTCGCATTATAGCGCAGCTTGGCCCTGCCCACCAATCAAATTCCCAACTCGCCCCAGATGGCGTCCACGCGCGCCTTCACTTCTGGCGTCATGGCGATGGTGGTGCCCCACTCGCGGCTGGTTTCGCCGGGCCACTTGTTGGTCGCGTCGATACCCATCTTGCTGCCCAGCCCGCTGACCGGCGAGGCGAAGTCCAGGTAATCGATGGGGGTGTTGTCGACCAGGGTGGTGTCGCGGGTCGGGTCGACGCGCGTGGTAATGGCCCAGATGACTTCCTTCCAGTCGCGAATGTTGACGTCCTCGTCGACCACCACGATGAACTTGGTATACATGAACTGGCGCAGGAAGCTCCACACGCCGAACATGACGCGCTTGGCGTGGCCGGCGTATTGCTTCTTCATCTGCACCACGGCCATGCGGTAGCTGCAGCCTTCCGGCGGCAGATAGAAGTCGGTGATTTCGCTGAACTGCTTTTGCAGCAGCGGAATGAACACTTCGTTGAGCGCCACGCCCAGCACGGCCGGCTCGTCGGGCGGCTTGCCGGTGTAGGTGGAGTGGTAGATCGGATCGCGCCGCATGGTGATGCGGTCGATGGTGAAGACCGGGAAGCTGTCCTGCTCATTGTAATAGCCGGTATGGTCGCCGTAGGGTCCTTCGAGCGCGTGCTCGTAGCCGCTCGGGTGGCTGGGGTCCGGGTAGATATGCCCTTCGAGCACGATCTCGCTGGACGCCGGCACGCGCAGCTCGCTGCCGATGGCCTTGGTCAGCACCGTGCGGCTGCCGCGCAGCAGGCCGGCGAACTGGTATTCGGACAGGCTGTCCGGCACCGGCGTGACCGCGCCCAGGATGGTGGCCGGATCGGCGCCCAGCGCGACAGCCACCGGATAGGGCTGGCCCTTGGTGGCGATGGCGTGTTCGCGGAAATCGAGCGCCCCGCCCCGGTGCGCCAGCCAGCGCATGATGACCTTGTTCGGCCCCAGCACCTGCTGGCGGTAGATGCCCAGGTTCTGGCGCTTCTTGTTGGGACCCTTGGTGAT
>CAMLHI010000114.1 GCA_946479705.1 uncultured Oxalobacteraceae bacterium | reverse complement strand
GCCCTGCGGCGGCGCTTCTGCGCGGCCGGCGGCGACGACTACGAACTGTGCTTCACCGCCGCGCCCGAACAGCGCGCCGCCATCCTCCAGGCCGGCGCCAAGGCCGGCACCGCGGTCACGCGGGTGGGCCGGATCGACGCCGCCCCCGGGCTGCGCCTCACCGCCGCCGACGGCAGCCTGCTGGACCTCCAGCTGGCCGGTTTCGATCACTTCACCAACTGAGAGGCTAAGGCTCCTGGGGCGCCTCGGCCTCGGCCGCCTGGACCTGGCCGCGCCGGCTCATCTTGCGGTGATGGTGGAAGGCTTCGCGCACATTGGCGCGCAGTTCGGTGTCGTTCCACGGCTTGGTATAGAAGCGGTAGACCGCGCCGCGGTTGATCGAATCGAGCACCGCTTCCAGGCCCGCATAGCCGGACAGGATCATGCGCATCGTGTCCGGATACATTTCCTTCACCTTGCTCAGGAATTCGGTCCCGCTCATGCCCGGCATGCGCTGGTCGCACAGGATCACGTCGACCGGGTACAGCGCCAGCAGCTCGAAGCCTTCGGCCGGCTCCGCCGCCGTCAGGATGCGGTAATCGTCCTGGCGGAACAGGCGGTGCAGCGCGGCCAGCACGGTCTGGTCGTCGTCGATCAGCAGCAGGGTCGGGCGGGTGCCCTGCTCGGCATCGCGCTGGGGCGGCAGTTCGCGGTGCGAGCGCACCAGTTCGCCCATGGCCTGGGCCGCCAGCGGACGGGAAAAATGAAAGCCCTGGATTTCGTCGCAGCGGTTGCGCCGCAAATAGCTTTGCTGGGCGCTCGACTCGACCCCTTCGGCGATCACGTACATGTGCAGGCTGTGCGCCATGCTGATGATGGCCAGGGCGATGGCCGCGTCGTCCGGGTTGACGGTGACGTCGCGCACGAAGGCGATGTCGATCTTGAGCTTGTCGATCGGGAAGCGCTTCAGGTAGGCCAGGCTGGAATAGCCGGTGCCGAAATCGTCGATGGCCACGCGGATGCCGAGCAGCTTGAGGTTGCCCAGCACCTCGATGGTGTGCTCGGCGTTGGCCATCAGCGCGCTCTCGGTCAGTTCCAGTTCCAGCAGCGCGGCGTCGATCTGGTGGCGGTCCAGGGCGCGCCGGATTTCCAGTTCCAGGTCGCCTTCGACGAACTGGCTGGACGAGACGTTCACCGCCACGCGCACTTCGCCCACGCCCTCGGCCTGCCAGGTGGCGATCTGGCGGCAGGCTTCCTCGATCACCCAGCTGCCGGCGCGCACGATCATGCCGGTGTCTTCCAGCACCGGCACGAACTGGGCCGGGAACACCATGCCGTGGCCGGGGCGGTTCCAGCGCAGCAGCGCTTCGGCCCCGCTGATCTGGCCGGTGTTCAGGTCCAGCTTGGGCTGGTAGTGCAGCTCGAATTCATTGTGGTCGAGCGCGTGGCGCAGGGCCAGCTCGAGCTCCAGCCGGGCCAGCACCTGCACATTCATGGCCGGGGTGAAGAAGCGGTAGCCATCGCGTCCGGCTTCCTTGGCGCGGCCCATGGCGGTGTCGGCGTAGCGGATCAGGGTGTCCGGCTCGGCGGCGTCGTCGGGATACATGGCGATGCCGATGCTGGCCGTCAGCAGCACGTGCTGGCCCTGCAGGTCGAACGGGGCGCGCAGGGTTTCGCGCACTTCGTTGGCGACGTTGACCGCGTCCTGCTGGCTGTGCTCGATCTTCAGGATCAGGGCGAATTCGTCGCCGCCCAGGCGCCCGACGGTGTCGCGCAAGGGCACGCAGCGCGCCAGCCGGCTGCTGAACTGGCGCAGCAGGTCGTCGCCGCAGCTGGTGCTGAGCGAATCGTTGACGATCTTGAAGCGGTCCAGGGCGATGAACAGCACCGCCACCTGGCCGCCGCGCTCGGCCTCGAGGGTCTCGCGCAGGGTCTGGTAAAACAGGGCGCGGTTGGGCAGGCCGGTCAGGCTGTCGTAGCCGGCCAGGCGGCGCAGGCGCTGCTGGGCTTCGATGCGCTCGCTGATGTCGCGCGCCACCGCGATCAGCATGCGGGTGCTGCCCACGGTGCGCACCTGCCAGTAGATCTCGACCGGGATGCTGAGCAGGTCGGCGCGGGTCAGTTCGGTGTCGACCAGGTTGGGGTCGCGTCCCTGGCTGCGCTGCGGATCGGCCTGGTGCGCCAGGCCGTAGCTGGTGGGGTCGAGCGCGAGCAGCTGTTCGCGCCGGTAGCCGAGCATGCGGCAGGCGCCATCGTTGATGTCGACCACTTTCATGGTCGCCGTGTCGATCAGGAAGATGGCGTCGGCGGTGGCGTCCATGGCGCTGCGAAAGCGCTGCAGTTCGGCGGTGCGCTCGCGCACGGTCTGTTCGAGCAGGGTGCCGTAGTTGCGCGACTCCTGGTGCAGCAGGCGCACTTCGAGCATGTTGCGGATGCGCGTGAGCACTTCGACCGGGTCGAAAGGCTTGCTGACGAAGTCGCGCGCGCCGGTGTCGAGCGCGGCCAGCTTCTTGTCCGGTTCGGCCGTCACCACCAGCACCGGCAGGTAGTCGTGCTCGAGCGGCTTGAGCGCGTCCATCACCTCGAAGCCGCTCATGCCGGGCATGTGCAGGTCGAGGATGATCAGATCGTAACGGTGCTGCCGGTGCAGGTCGACCACCTGGCGCGGGTCGGTGGTGCTGTGCACATTGGTGTAGCCTGAGCCGCTGAGCAAAAATTCCAGCAGCTGCACATTGACCGGCTGATCGTCCACGATCAGGATGGCGGCACGGAGGATGTCGTCTTGGTCGATCATGATGGTGCCTTGTCTCCGTCGCGCTCGCGGCCGGAATGGGCCAGGGTGCTGTCGATCGCTTCGGTAAATTCGTCGATGTTGATGGGCTTGGTGAGGTAGCGGTGGAAGCCGCTGGCCAGGCCGCGTTCGACGTCGCGCGGCATGGCATTGGCGGTGAGGGCGATGATGGGGATATGGGCGGTGCGCGGATCGCCGCGCAGGGTCTTGAGGGCGTCGGTGCCGCTCACGCAGGGCAGGTTCAGGTCCATCAGGATCACGTCGGGCAGGTGGGCCTTGGCCATTTCGATGCCGAGGTGGCCGTCGGGGGCCGAGAGCAGGTGCAGGTCGGGCCGGAAGCCGACGATTTCCTCGACCAGGCGCAGATTGGCGGGATTGTCTTCGACGTACAGGAGGGTGTGGCGGTGGTGCCGGGCATGCGCGGTCGCCAGCGGGGCGCTCAGCTGGGCGGTTTCGGCCACCGAGGGCAGCGGCCGGGTGGTCGGCATGGCCACTGTAAAGACGCTGCCGACGCCGGCGCTGCTGCTCACCTGCAGGGTGCCGCCCATCAGCTCGACCAGGCGGCGCGTGACCACCAGCCCGATGCCGGTGCCCTCCTCGGTGCCGTTTTCCTGGCCCAGCCGGTTGAAGGGCTGGAACAGGTTGGCCAGCTGGTCCGGGCGCAGGCCCATGCCGGTGTCTTGCACCGCCAGGCGCACCAGCTCGCCCTCGGCCGTGCAGCTGAGCACCACGGCGCCGTGTTCGCGGTTGTACTTGATGGCGTTCGAGAGCAGGTTCAGCAGCACCTGCTTGAGACGGGTGCGGTCGGCCATCACCACCGCCCCGGTGGTGTGCGGGAACAGCACGCGCACCCCGCGCTGCGCGGCCATGGCGTCGGTCATGTTACGGCACTCGACCAGGATCTCGTCGAGCCCGACCGGTTCCATCGACAGGGTCACGGTGCCGGACTCGACCTTGGCGAGGTCGAGGATTTCGTTGATGAGTGTCAGCAGGTGGCGGCCGGACTTGAGGATGTGGCCGGCGAATTCCTTTTTCTGTTCAGGGGTGGCGGGCATGTGGTCCGAACTGAGGATCTGGGCGAAGCCGAGCACCGCGTTGAGCGGCGTGCGCAGTTCGTGGCTCATCGAGGACAGGAAGGCCGACTTCGCCTGGTTGGCCTTCTTGGCCGCTTCCATGGCCAGTTCCAGCTCGGCATTGGTGAGCTCGAGCTGCATGGTGCGCTCGTGCACGCGCTGTTCGAGGCGCTCGTTCAGGCCCATGACCTCGGCGCGGGCGCCGGCAATGGCATGGTTGGACGCTTCCAGCTCGCGCGTGCGCTGCTCGATTTCGCCCAGCATGGTGTTGAAGGAATCGACCAGCTCGCCGGCCTCGTCGTCGCTGATGCGCTCGGCGCGCTGGGAATAGTCGCGCGTGGCCACCACCTCGTGGGCGATGTCGGAAATGGCCACGATGGGGGCGGTGATGATGGACCCCAGGCGGCGCGTAATCAGCCAGGCCACCAGCATGGCGGCGGCGATCACGCCGGCGGCGATGCCCAGGTAGTCGAGCGCGCGCGCCACCAGGATGTATTCGGAGCGCAGGTAGATGGTGCCGAGGAACTCGCCGTGCTCGACGATGCGGTGGTAGATTTCCAGGTCGTTGCCCATCACCTGGGCGCCCTCGTTTTCCGGGTGCTGCGGGATGGCGGCGCGTTCGCCCGGTGCCACATAGGTGGCGAACCGGGCGCCGCCGGCGTTGTAGATGGCGGCCGCGCGCACCGCCGGGCGGATGCGCAGGGTGGCCAGGTTGTCGGTGGCCAGGCGGCGGTCGTCGAAACTGAGGGCGGCCGCGCTGAGCGTGCCGAGCAGTTCGGCCTGGGTGGCCATGTCGCCCAGCACCGCCTTGTGGTAGCCGCGCAGGTCGTAGGCGATCAGCGCACCGATCGATACCAGCAGCGCCGCCAGGGTGGTCAGCATGACCGCCGTGAGCAGCTTTTGGCGCAGCGGACGGCCGGTCATGCGCGCCTCCGCGGCGCGCCGGCACAGCGGCCCGGCGGCGTCGCCTGGACGCATTCGGCAAGCTGGCTGAGCGCAGGTATCATAGGTTCTCTGCAAGGTGAAAAGCGCGCCCCGAAAGGCATTCATTGAGCATATCAGCAGGAAACAGTTGCACGGCGCACGGATGGCGCCGCTTCGTGTCGGCGCCAAATTTTTTTCCGCCTGCAAGAATGCGCGGGACCACTTTCGGGGGGCGCATGGTAAAGTAGAATCGACGCCGACGACGTGCCGGCGCCAGACCGACGACCCGCCCAAAAGGAGACTCCCGTGACGAACGACATCATCGATCTTGCCACCAAAGTGGGCCAGGCGCTACAGGAAAAGGGGCTGCTGCTCACCACCGCCGAGTCGTGCACCGGCGGCGGCGCGGCCCAGGCCATCACCGAAATCGCCGGCTCGACCGGCTGGTTCGACTGCGGCTTCATCACCTATTCGAATGCCTCGAAAACCGAGCTGCTGGACGTGTCGGCCGCGCTGATCGCCCAGGTCGGCAGCGTCAGCGAGGAAGTGGCCGCGGCCATGTGCAAGGGCGCGCTGGCCAACAGCAACGCCCATGTGGCCATTTCCACCACCGGCATTGCCGGCCCCACCGGCGCGGTCCCCGGCAAGCCGGTCGGCACGGTGTGCTTCGGCTGGGCCCGCGGCGAGCAGGTGCACACCGAGCGCCTGGTGTTTGGCGGCGACCGCCACGCGGTGCGCGAGCAGACCGTGCGCCACGCGCTGCAGGGGCTGCTGCGCTTCATCGAATAGCGCGCGGCGTGCGTGCAGTCCTGCTGGCGCTGGCCGTGCTGGCCGCGTCGGCCGAACCCGCTTCAGCGGCGGCAACGGCTGCCGTATGGACCGTGTATGCGGCCGGCGACATCGCCGACTGCCGCGGCAAACGCGCCGAGGTCACGCCAGCGGCCGCCACCGCCGAGCTGGTGGCGCGCGAACTGGCCGCCAATCCGCGCGCCTCGGTGTTGCTGTTGGGAGACAACGTCTACCAGCGCGGCAGCGCCGCCGAGTACCGCGACTGCTACGATCCCACCTGGGGCCGCTTCAAGGAGCGCACCTATCCCGCTCCCGGCAACCACGAATACGCCACGCCCGGCGCGTCCGGCTATTTCGACTATTTCGGCGCGGCCGCCGGACCCGGCTACTACGCCCTCAAGCTGGGCGCGTGGCGCGTGTTTTCGCTCGACAGCAACCTCGACGGCGAGGCCATGCAAACCCAGCTGGCCTGGCTGACGCGCGAGCTGGCCAGCCACCGCAGCTACTGCACACTCGCCTACTGGCATCACCCGCTGTATAGTTCTGGCGGACATCCCCCAAACGGGCACATGCGCGCCGCCTGGCAATTGCTGCAGCGCGCCGGCGCCGAGCTGGTGCTGTCGGGCCACGATCACGACTACGAGCGCTTCGCGCCCCAGGATGCCGATGGCGAGACCGACCGCGCGCGCGGCATGCGCCAGTTCGTGGTCGGTACCGGCGGCGCCTACGCCACGCCCTTCCTGTGGCCGCGTGCCAACAGCGAGGTACGCGACGCCAACCGCAGCGGGGTGCTCAAGCTGGTGCTGGGGGAACGCGGCTACACGTGGGAGTTTCTGGAAGCGACGTATGATGGCTTTCCCAACGGCCAGCCGCCCGACCGCGGCAGCGGGACTTGCCACAAATAATTGGCCACACATAATTGATAACAAGGGAGTTTTTCGATGCACAACACGGTTCACTTCATCCTGCAGGGCAAGGGCGGCATCGGCAAGACGCTGGTGTCGACCATCCTGGCCCAATGGCTGGCCACCAAGGATGAGCAGCCGCTGCGCTGTTACGACACCGACCAGGAAAACGCCACCTTCTCGCGCTACAAGGCGATGAACGTCAAGCA
>CAMLHI010000113.1 GCA_946479705.1 uncultured Oxalobacteraceae bacterium | reverse complement strand
TCTCGAACAGCGCCCCGCCGCGCCGCATGCCGGACGCGCCGACATGGGCATGCCGGTGCCGCCCAACGCCCAATGCGTGTTCGCTGCCGGCGCCTTCGGCTTTCCGGTGCAGCGGCTGCTGGCGCTGGCCTACAAGCGCAATGTGCTGCAGTATTGGGATCCGCTGGCCGCTGTGTGGCACGTCATGAGCGCGGAAGAGGGCGCGGCTAGCCTGGCCTTCCACGCGTCCGCATATGCATGGCTGCCTGCCTTGAATCCGCAACGTGGCGAAGTGGCGCTGGTGCCGACCGACGCCGGCTTGTTCAAGCTGTTCATCAATCCGGTCAGCGAAAGCTACCGCACCGAAGCGGTCTTGACGGGGATGCTGGCGAGTGCACCCGGCCAGCTGCGCCGGCACATGGCCTGCCTGTTCACCAGCGAGGGCGCCACCCGCCTGTGGACCGCGCACAGCGATTTCATCAACGCTGAAATTCTCGATTGCGCCGTGCCGGCCGGCGGCTGGTCGCGACCGGTCGGCTACGACAACCGCCTGATCTGGCGCCACGCCGACGGCCAGCTGATATGGGAGCCGGGCAGCGCCCCCCAATGGATCGCCTGGCCGGAAGGCTGGACTCCGCGCCTGAAGCTGGGCGGTCCGACCCAGAGCCGCGACGGCCGCCTGTGGGTGCTGGGTCATGACGGCAGCGGCTATTCCTTCATCGAACTTGGGCGCGATCAGCCGCAGCGCCAGCCGCTCGAGGGTGCGCGCCTCGGTTTCGCCAACCTGCTGTTCCGGCGCGGCCACGCGGTCGTCAACGAACCGTGGGAGCCGGAATACGTCGAAGATCCGCACGACGACGACACGCTGGTGCTGCCGCTGCTGCGCAGCTTTAACAACCACCGCAGCCAGCCTAGCGGCCTGGTGCTGCGCTTCCACCATTACAACGGCACCGCCGAGGATGCGCTCAGCGGGCGCACCATCAACCGCACCACCATCGAATGGATCGGGCGGCGCAATGTGATCCTCGACGAGATCGTGCGCCTGTCCAAGCCGCTCGAATGCGTGCCCTTCGTGTACGACGACTGCCTGTGGCTGCACCATCCCGACTGGAACCAGATGCGCGGCTGGCGCCTGGACGCGCTGTCGTGAAGCGCCTGTTCGCCTGCACGCTGCTGGCGCTGGCCCCGGCCTTCGCCGGCGCCGCCGCGCAGGTTTTCCTGGTGCAGAACTCGGGCTGGATGGAGCCGTTCTACACCGACCCGGCCTCGCAGTTCAAGCCGCTGGTTACGGAACTGGCCAGCGCCGTCACGCAGCCCGGCGACCTGCTGGTGCTGGCCGCCTTCAACCAGAGCCAGCCCGGCGCGCCATCGCCGCGCGCGCTGCTGTCGGTGAAGGCCGATGCCGGCACCCACGCGCGCATCGCCGCCGCGCTGGACGGCTTGGGCACCGCGAAGAAGGGCAGCGGCGCGCTGGCCGACACCGACCTGGGCGAAGCCGTCAGCGCGGCCATCCACACGGCGCTGGGCGGCAAGCCCGGGCTGGTGTGGCTCGTTACGAACAACCGCAACAGCCCGAACAACGACCAGTCCACCGCGCGCCGCAACCGCGAATTCTATGAACTGATCCACCAGGGCGCGGCGATCGCCAAGGCGCTGGCTTTTCCGCTGCAGATGCGGGTGCAGGGCGAGCATTACCGCGCCAACGGCCTGATGGTGTACGTGTTCGCCGTCGGCGAGCAGGGCGCGCGCGAACTCGACGCGCTGCTCGCCTCCGGGCGCATCGCCAGCGTCATCACCGAACCGGCTGCACGCCTCAAGCCGCTCGACCGCGACACTGTTCGGCTGATGCCCAAGCGCGTCGACGAAGCGCCCGGTGTGGCCTTTTCGCTGGCGCCCAACGGCATGCTGCGCGCTGACGTCGATGCGCGGGCACGTACCCCGCAAGCGAAAATCGCCTGGCAGCTGGAGAACACCATGTACCCCTATACCATCGCCAGCGCCACCGTGACGGCGCGCTCGCGCCTGGGCACCGAGGACCGGCCGATCGAACTGGCCAGCGGCAAGGTCAGCAAGCTGGCGCCAGGTCAGAGCATGCCGCTGGCCTCCGTGATGCAGCTGCCGGTCGGCCAGCTGCCCGGCATGTGGTCGGCCAAGGCCATCGCCTCGGCTGGCTCGGCCTACGTGCTGCCCGGTGCGATCGAGCTGCGCCTGAGCGGACAGCGGCTGGAACTGTCGCATGCCTTCCGCGAGCGCATGGCCGCGCTGTTTCCCGGCGACCCGCTGCCCGAGATCTTCACGCCGCCGGTGGAGATTGCCGCCTCCACCGCGCGCCTGCCGCTCGAAGTTCGGGTCAGCTACGGCATCGCCCCCTTGCTGGCGCTGATCGGCGCCGGCCTGGGTCTGCTGGGCGTGGCCGCAGCCGCGGGCATGGCCTACGGCCGTCCGCGCAAGGCGCTGGTGACGGTGGAGGACGAGCTGCGCACCATGCACGCGCGCGCCGGCACCACCCAGCCGATTTACGACAAGGCCGGCAACCGCGTGGCGCAACTGAAAACCACGTTGTTCGGCCACCAGCTGATCGACCTGCGCGAAGGTGCGCAGGTTCGGCTCGGACGCTAACTTCAACAAGAACAGGACACCCAGCATGCAAAACAATCCGCCACCCGCCACCGACCCCGGCTTCAAGCTGCCGGGCGCCGCCAGCGTGCCGCCCGACCCGCTGCCCAAAACCAGCGAGCCTGCCGCCAGCGCGCCGATCGAAGTGGCGCCGGTGCAGGGCGCGCCGGCCACCGACACCTCCACGCGCGACGTGGCCATCGGCGGCGCGGTGTTCCTGATCCTGCTGATCGTGTACTTTTTCGTTCGCAACGCCTACGTCCACCATCTTGTGGTCAAGCGCGTGGCGCCGTCGTCGGCCGGCAGCGCGGGGTGGCTGATGTTCGTCGGGCTCTCGTTCCTGAGCGCGGCGGCGGTACTGGCGATCGTCAACGCCAGCAAATTCCTGACCTTCGCCGTCACCGCGCCGCTGGTCCTGGTGGGCGTGGTGGCATTGATCGCGGCGCTGTTCATCGGCCGCCGCTAATACGAGGAAAGAAGCGACATCATGGCAGAGCAAAACGGCGCACGAAAAGCCGAACTGAAAGTCGATCTGAGGCCGACCCTGTTCATCGGAGCGGGCGGCACCGGCATGGAAGTCATGCTGCGTATCCGGCGGCGCATCCTGTCGGAAGTGTGGAACCGCCAGCATCCGACCCGGGTCGAATCGATCGCGCAGTTCCCGGTCGCGCGCTTCCTGCACGTGGACCTCGATAGCAACGCCATCATCGACGAAGGCAAGTCGCAGCGCACCGACCCGTGGTTCGAACTGGTCAAGCTGGCCGACGACGAACGCCTGGTCGAAACGCTCGACCTGCCGCAGTACCACGAGTCCGACGACAGCCTGGCGCGCTTCCCGCTGATCGAAAGCTGGATGCCGCTGCGTCCCAAGAAACTGCGTTCGCTCGGCATCGACCCATCCAAGGGCGCCGGCCAGATCCGCGCGCTGGCGCGCCTGTACCTGTTCGACAAATACCCCAAGCTGCGCGGGCGCATCAAGGGCGCGCTGAATTTCTTGAGCAGTAACGCCGGCAACGAACGCAAGGAAACTTACCAGCGCCTCGGCCTGCAGGTCGATACCTCCAAGTTCCGTATCGTCGTCATCGCCTCGTGCGCCGGCGGCACCGGGGCCGGCGCGGCCATCGACCTGGGCTGGATTTCCAAGGCCATCGCGCGCCAGGAAGTATCGGACAGCCAGGTCGACCTGGTGATGTTCCTGCCGTCCGGCTACGCCAAGGCCAACAAGGAGCGCACCGAAGCGAATGCCTACGCCACCCTGATGGAGCTGGAAACCACCATGCGCGACATGAACGCGCAGGTGCGCTGGGCCGAACCGGACAGCCTGGTCGGGCGCGGCGCGCCCTTCGACGACGTGTATTTCGTCGACACCGCCAACCTCGCCAACAAGGCCACGCAGGACATCAAGGACGTCTACCAGATGGTGGCCGATACCCTGTTCGAGGATTTCGCCTCGGCCGATTTCGCCAACCGCAAGCGCTCGGTGGCGGTCAACCAGCAGCAGCACAAGCTCGGGCCGTTCAATCCGCGTGTGCCGGAGCAGCGCTTCGGCGACATGCGCCTGTCCTATTCGAAGGTGTATTCGGCCTTCGGCCAGGCCGTGCTGGATACGCAGCAAAGCCTGCGCGACGACATCCGCGCCTACGAACTGGCAGGCCTGATGGTCAAGGCCTTCTTCGGCCTGGCCGGCACCGATGGCGTGGCCGCGCGCCGCGCCGGCGACCAGGAACGCGACGTCTTCATGCGCGAGCAGATGGCCATGAGCGAGCACCCCTTCGACGAATTCCCCGACTTTAAGAAGGGCACGGTGGACGTGACGCCGTTCCAGGAATATGCGCTCACCGACCAGCTGCTGATGGACAAGGACCAGCGCTCGCTGCTCGAACGGGTCGAGAGCAAGGTGCAGATCGAGATCGACCGCATCATGGCCAATTACGACATCGGCGTCTGGCGCGAGAAGGTGGCCGAGCTGCTGCCCAACCTGGAGCGCGACGCCATTCGCGAAGCCGGCGCCACGGCCGAAACCAGCGAAGACCGCATCAAGCGCCACACGGGCGAGCTGATGACGCGCCTGAAGGGCAGGGCGCGCGACCAGCTGTACGCGCTGCTGGACGACCGCAAGCAGGGCGGCCTGGAGTTCGTGCTCTCGCTGCTGGAACAGATCAAGGCGCGCCTGCAGCAGCGCGACCTGGCCAACGCCGAACGCAACGGCAAGCGCTACCGCGACATCCGCGACGCGCTACGCACGCGCCAGGTGGAGGAATCGCTGGGCAACCTGGCGCAGGCGGCTGGGCGCCTGTTCGGCAAGGATGCGCAGGCGCGCGAAGTCATGACCCACTTAAAGCGCGACATCGCCGACTACCTGCGCTTTCACCTGCTGGCGGTGGCGGCGGGACAGGCCATCGACGTCATGCGCGGCATGTCGGCCTGGCTGGGCGACCCGCAGTCGCTCGACGAGAACGGCCAGCCGGTATGGAGCGGCATCGCCGGCGAATTCCAGGAAGGACGGCGCTGCGTGCAGGCCATGCTGGGCGCGGTCGACCAGCGCATCGGCCAGTTGCGCGCGGACGCGCGCAACGAGCACGCCACCTACATCAAGCTGGCCAGCGACGTGCTTCCCGAACCGGTCAAGCTGACCGGCGACATCAACGCGTGGAGCGAGGAAGTGCTGCTCGAATTCGGCGGCTCGGCGCGCCTGTTCCCGCAGCTGAACGACGACAAGCTGCGCGCCAACCTGCTGCTCAAGCTGTTCCGCCGCGCCCAGACCCAACTGAGCGTGGAGCAGCTGGCCGGCGCCGAACCGGTCGATCCGCTGCTCGAACGCCTGTCGGCCATGGCGCCGCCGGAGCGCCACCGCATCTTCAGCGAATGGATACGCAGCGCCATGCCATGGGTGAACGCGCGCTTCTCGGCCGAATTCACCCCGCGCGCCGACCAGTACAAATGCTTCGTGGGCGTCGGCGACGCCAATGCCTGGCGCCGCATGGAGGACGAGATCCGCGCGGCGGTACCGGCCAACTCCTTCCATGGCGATCTGGTCTCCATCGTCAACACCGGCATCCCCGGCAAGGCGGTCTGCTACATCGAGCTGTCCGGCTTTCCGATGACGGTGCTGCGCGGCCTGCCGACCTGGCTGTCGTCCTACCAGATCGAGAATCCCAAGATCCCGACCCACCTGCACTTCGACGCCACCCGCTACCGCCATCCGATTTCGCCCTCGATGGATGAACTGAACCGGCTGGCCGACGATTACGAGTGGTTCCTGCAAGCCGTGGTGCTGGGCGTGGTGCGCCGCAAGGCCGACCTGGGCGACCGCGAGGCGGCCTTCCAGCCGCGCGGCCAGTATCTGTTCGAGGTCGAACCGGGTTCCGGCGAGTGGCTGCAGATCGGGAACGAGTTCGCGATCCGCTCGAACGGGCTGCCGCGCTATTACCGTGAACAGATCGTCGCCGCCGTGCAGCGCAAGCTGGGCGAACTGGGGCCGCGCCAGCTGACGCTCCTGGCCGCGCTGATGCGCCACTATCAGCAGCGCGTGTACGAACCCAAGCTGGAAGTGGACGAAACCGGCGCGCAGCTGCCGTCGCCATCGCTGCCTAACATCACCGCGAGGCGCCTGTTCGAACAGTGGCTGGCGCGCGCCCGCGCGCTCAACCCGGCGCCGGCCAATGCCGATATCGACGCGGCCAGCGCCGGCATCGCCCAGTGGAGCGAGCGCGTGCCCGATTCGGCCAGCGACGCGTATCACTGGGAAGTCGAGCGGTCCGTCGACAAGCGCGTGGTCAAGCCCGAGGTACTGGCCAGCGAGGCGCAGGCCGGCCAAGCCCTGTCGGCACCGCCGCCCGCGCTGGCGCCGCGCTACAAGGCGTTTGTCGACGGCGCCCAAGTCGGCCCGTACTCGCGCGAAGACCTCGCGCTGCGCATCGCGCGGGCCGAGATCGGCCCGGCGACCAGGCTCTGGAACATGCAATGGAATCCGAAGAGCGACAAGTGGAAGACCGCCGCCGAACTGCCCGAGCTGGCAGACCTGTTCGGCCGGACCATTCCCGACCCCGATGACGACATACCCGATCCGGATTGACGACC
>CAMLHI010000112.1 GCA_946479705.1 uncultured Oxalobacteraceae bacterium | reverse complement strand
CGAACGTTGCCTTTTTTTTATTGGTGCTAGGATAACTTCAGCGTGAAGGAAACATTCTGACGCCAACAATAAAAGGGGGGTAATCATGTATCGTCAGCTTCTTATCGCCGGCTGGGTCGCTGGCGCAACACTGACGGCTGGTGGCATCGCTGCTGTCTGGACCATGGAGAAGCGTCCGGCAGAACGTCACAGCGATCTCGGCCACAAGCGCAAGCCGATTGCACGCGCTGTGCAGGCAGCCGGCTGGAATGAACGCGTCGGGGCCGCGCTGGCGCCGCTGGCCGTCGCGCCGGCCGTGGCCCGACCGCATCCCGCGGCGCTCGCGGCGGCGGCGCCGCCAATGCCCACGCTCCTGGCCCTGGCCGCCACCGCGGCGGACGAGCCGGCCTTGCCGCGGGCGACGCAAGGCGCCGTGCACTGCGCCCGGTCCGACAACTGCACCCCGGCCCTGGCGGGCGGCGACAATGCGCCGCACGCCGGCAGACCGGGAGCGGCACTTGCCGGCGCCGCCACCTTACCGCTTGCCAGCGCTGGCGCGCCGGCGGCCCAGCCAAGCGCCGCTCCGGCCGCGCTGACGGCACCGGCGCCATCGCTCACCATGCTGCTGGCCGACACCACGCCGCTCGGTCCCGCCACCATCGTCGACCCGGTCGAATACGGCCATGCGGGCGGTCCGCGTGACGTGCTGGGCCGGGCGCAGGAAGTCACCGACAGCTTGCCGCCCGCGTCAGGCCCAGCCCCGGCTTCGAGCGGTCCATTCGGCTTCTCCCCCGGCGGCCCGGGCGGCACGGCCGGCGGCCCGCCCTTCGCCACGCTCGCACCGACTCAGACGCCCGCCAGCCCATCGGCAGCGCCCGCTACCGTTCGATCGCCGATCCTCGAACCGGGCCACGGGCCGCAGATCGTCCGGCAGCTCGACCCGACTGGCAAGGGGCCGAACGCGCCACTGCTCGAGCAAGTCGTGTCCGCCGCTGCCGACAGCGCGGTGGGCGAACCTCCCTCCAACATCCTGCTGCTGGTCGCGCTGCTCGGCGCGGCGGTCATGGTGCGGCGCCGCGTACCGTAAGCCTCCGCAGTTGCGGCTGCAGTGCAAGCCGGTCTTCCCACACGGAGCGCCGGGTTTTTTGTCGCCTGCGGTAGAATCGTTTGGAGCGATCGCGCTTTTTAGGCGCCCCCACTTACACAGGAGACTGGATGGACCTGTATTGCACCGACGGCGAGCTGGTATTTGACGAAAGCATGGCCAGCCACCACCTGCACCGCTTCATCGCCCGGCCCTGCTTGCAATCCGAGGTGGCGGCATGAGCGACCCGCGCTACTTCGAGGATTTTCATCCCGGCCAGCGTCTGGCGCTCGGCAGCCGCACCGTGAGCGAAGCCGAAATCGTCGAGTTCGCGCGCCAGTACGATCCCCAGCCCTTCCACGTGGACCACGAGGCGGCCGCCGGCTCGATCTACGGCGGCGTGATCGCCAGCGGCTGGCATACCTGTTCGATGATGATGCGCCTGGTGGTCGACGGGCTGATGGGCGACGCGGCCGGCATGGGCTCGCCCGGCGTCGAAAAGATCCGCTGGCTGCAGCCGGTGCGCGCCGGCGACACCCTCACGGTGCACTACGAAACCACTGAACTCAAGCCGTCCGCCTCCAAGCCCGACCGCGGGCTGGTGTGGTCGCGCTGGGAAGCGTTCAACCAGCACGGCGCACTGGTGTGCACGATCGAAGGCGTGGGCATGTTCGGGCGCCGGCCGGAGCCTGGCGGTGCGTAGCTTCGCCAGTCTCGACGAACTGCAGGCCGCGCTCGGCGAGGAAGTGGCGGTGTCGGACTGGGTCGAGATCGACCAGGCCCGCATCGATGCCTTCGCCGACGCGACCGGAGACCGTCAATGGATTCACGTCGACCCCGAGCGCTGCCGGCGCGAATCGCCTTTCGGCACCACGGTGGCGCACGGCTTCCTGACGCTGTCGCTCGTTTCCGGCATCTACGAGCGCAGCGTGAAGCTCGACGGCGCGGCGATGATTATCAATTACGGCTTGAACAAGGTGCGCTTTCCCGCGCCGGTGCCGGTCGGCAGCCGGGTGCGCGCGCGCCTGCTGTTGGAGAGCGTCACCCAGCTGGACGGCGCCAGCCAGCTGCTCTGGCAAGTGACGATGGAACGCGACGGCGGTGAGCGGCCGGTGTGCGTGGCCGAGCTGATGATCCGGCGCTATCCGGCGCTGTAGCGGTTTCGGCCGGACGCCTTGGCCTGGTACAGCAGGGCGTCGGCACGCTTGATCAGGTCGCCGGGGGGGGCGCCATCGGCGGGAATCATGCTGGCCAGTCCCATACTGATGGTGACCCAGGGCGTGACGCTCGAATGGGCATGCGGAATCGACAGCAGGCTCACTTCGTCGAGCAGGCGCCGCGCCACGCCCTCGGCGCCGTGCCCGTCTTCCTGCGGCAGCAGGATGGCGAATTCCTCGCCGCCGTAGCGCGCCACCAGGTCCTGCGGGCGGCCGGCGGCGCGCCGCATGGCGCCGGCGATCTGCTGCAGACAGGCGTCGCCGGCCTGATGGCCGTAAGCGTCGTTGTAGTTCTTGAACTGGTCGATATCGACCATGATGAGCGCCACCGGCGCCTGCACGCGCGCGCAGCGGCGCCACTCGTTGGCCAGGGTTTCATCGAAGGCGCGCCGGTTGGCCACGGCGGTCAGCCCGTCGGTCAGGGTCAGCTCGCGCAGCGCATCGCTCTGGCGCTTGACGGTCAGCTGGGTGCGCACGCGCGCCCGCACCACCGCCGCGTTGACCGGCTTGGAAATGAAGTCGGCGGCGCCGGCGTCGAGCGCGCGGGTTTCATCCTCGGGCGTCTTGAGGGCGGTGACGAAGATGATCGGAATATCGCGCGTGGCGGCGGACGCGCGCAGGGCCCGGCAGACGTCGTAGCCGTCCATGTCGGGCATCATTGCGTCGAGCAGGATCACGTCGGGCAGCTGGTGCTGCGCTATCTCGAGCGCCTTGGCGCCGTTCATGGCAAACAGCACGTCGTGCTCGTCCTGCAGGGCGTGGTGCAGGATTTGAATATTCTCCATGGCGTCGTCGACGATCAGGATTCGCCCGTGTTGGGCAAACTGGGTCCAGCTCATGCATTACCTTTCTCTTCCACGAAGCGAGCGAGCACGTCCTGCACCAGCACGGCAGCATTGGCGAAGGCCAGCGTGCCGATGGCGTCCGCCAGCGCCCCGGCCTGCGCCGGTGCCAGCACCGCATCCAGTGAGGAGCGCAGCGAGCCGAACTCGGCGATCGCTTTCAAATTGTTATTCTGAAGTAAAACCAGCAAATGTGCCAACCCGGCACGCAGGTCGGGCGGGGGGGCGGGCGTGGCCAGGCCGGGCTGCGCCGGCAGTGCCAGCGCGCGTGCGGCCTCGATGACGGTCGCCATGGCCGCTTCCAGAGGTGCCAGGGCCGGCTCGGCACCGGCGCGCAGCGCCTCTTCGGCCGCCAGCGCGCGGGCCGACACCTCGCTTGCGCCAAGGTTGGCGGCCACGCCGCGCAGGCGGTGCAGCAGCGCCTGCGCCTCGGCGGGCCGGCCGGCGCCAAGCAATGCGCGCACCTCGCCCACGGTGGCGCCCTGGGACGCTTCGAAGCGCTTGAATATGCCGACAAAATCGTCGAAGCTGCCGCCGAAGCGCGGCAGCGCGGCGGCCAGGTCGATGCCGGCAACCGGCGGCGGCAGCGGCACGGCCGGTCGCCACGGCGCCGTGCCGTACGTGCTGCGCGAGGGCGTGCGCAGCTCGCGCACGTCGCCGCCGGCGGTGACGCGGGTGAGCGCGGCCACCAGGCTGTCGACATCGATCGGCTTGGCCACGTGGCCGTTCATGCCGGCATTGATGGCATGCACGCGGTCGTCCTCCATTGCGTTGGCCGTCATTGCCACGATGGGCAGGGCGCTCAAGCCCATGCGGCGGATTTCCTCGCTGGCCTGGTAACCGTTCATCACCGGCATCTGGATATCCATCAGGACCGCATCGTAGCGGGTCGGATGCTCGGCCAGCATATTGACCGCAATGCGCCCGTTGGCCGCGATGTCGACCGCCGCGCCGGCGTGCAGCAGAATGTAGTTGGCCACCTCCTGGTTGATCTGGTTGTCTTCCACCAGCAGCACATGCAGGCCCGCGAGGCGCCCGGCCAGCGCGGTGCTGCCGACCGGGTGTGCATCCGGTGCTACGCCGGTGCGCAGCTGCGTCAGCGCCGCCGCCAGCGCGGCCGGGGTGACCGGCTTGTTGACGAGGGCGCCGATGTGCAGGTCGGCGGCGATCTCGTCGAGCCGGGCGCGCGCGCTCTCGGTCACCATCATGGCCACGGGCGGCAGTACCCGTTCGCCATCGCCGCGCGCCAGGGAGAGCAGCGACACCCCATCCATCGATGGCATGGCGCTGTCGATCAGCAGCAGGTCGTAGCGGCGCGTGGCCAGCAGCGCGAGCGCCTCGGCGCCGCTGGCCACGCTGTCGACCTCGCAGCCGAAGGCGGTGCAGCGGGCCTCGATGGGCGCGCGCGCGCTGGCCAGGTCGTCCACCAGCAGCACGCGCGCTCCCGCCATGTCCGCCGGCGCATCCATCGCCGCGCCGGCGCCCAGGCGGCAGTCGAAGTGAAATTCCGAGCCTTTGCCCAATTCGCTCCGGACGCCGATGCTGCCGCCCATCAGCTGCACCAGGCGGCGGCAGATCGCCAGCCCCAGGCCGGTGCCGCCGAACTTGCGGCTGGTCGAGCTGTCGCCCTGCGCGAAGGCTTCGAACATGCCGCTCTGCTTCTCGGGGGCGATGCCGATCCCGGTGTCGCGCACCGAGAAGCCGAGCAGGATATCGTCGGCGCCATGTTCCAGCACCGCGATGCGCAGCACCACCTCGCCCTGTTCGGTGAACTTGATGGCGTTGCCGGTCAAATTGAGCAGGATCTGTTCGAGCCGCATCGGGTCGCCGCTCAGTTCCGCAGGCACTTCCGGCGCCACGTCGAACACCAGCTCCACGCCCTTGTTCCAGGCGTTCGGCGCCACCAGCACCGCGATGCTGCGCAGGAGCTGCTCGAGCGGGAAGGTGGTGTATTCGAGCGCCAGCTGGCCGGCCTCGATCTTGGAAAAATCCAGCACGTCGTTGAGGATGCCCAGCAGCGAACGGGTCGACATCGTCATCTTGGCCACGTAATCGCGCTCGCGGCGTCCCAGCGGCGCCTCTTCCAGCAGCCGCGCCAGGCCCATGATGGCGTTCATCGGGGTGCGGATCTCGTGGCTCATATTGGCCAGGAATTCGGTCTTGGCGCTGCTGGCCATTTCAGCCCGGTCGAGCGCCTGCACCAGCTGCTCGTTGAGCGACTGCAGGTGCAGTTCGGTGCGCTTGAGTTCCGAGATGTCCGAGATCAGCACATAGAAGCCACGCACTTCATGGCGCTCGTCGAAGTCGGGAATATAGTTGGTCCAGGTGTAGCGCAGCTGGCCGTTGGGGGCGCGCTGCACGCGCTCGAAATGGGCCGCCTGGCCGGCCAGCACCGCGCGCAGGTGCGGGGCGTTGTCGGCCATGTTCTCCGGTCCCAGCACGTCGCTGATCGGGCGCCCGATCAACTGCGCCTCGCTCAGGCCGAACGACTCCAGGTAATGGCGGTTGGCGAACTGGCAGCGCAGGCCCGCATCCCAGTAGCCCACCATGCCGGGCACGTTGTCGGTGACGGTGCGGATGAAGCGCTCGCTCCGCTGCAGGCGTTCGCTGGTGGCGCGCAGGGCCTTCTCGGCGGCGATGCGGGTGCTGATGTCGCGCACGGTCGCCTGCAGGATGCCGCGCCCGCCGATGTTCAGGCTGGTCAGCAGTACGTCGGCGTGGAACAGCGCGCCGTCGCGGCGCTTGTGCAGCCACTCGAAATGGGCACTGCCGGTTTCCAGCGCGTAGCCGATGAACTGCTCGGCCTTCTCGCCGGATCGGCGCCCGTCCGGCTGGAATTCGGGCGAGGTGGACGCTGGCGAGAGCGTCAGGAATTCCTCCACGCTGGCGCAGCCGAAGATGCGCGCGGCGGCCTGGTTGCCGCTGATGAAACCGGCGCCCTGGGCCAGCAGCATGTGGGCGTCGCCCGACATTTCGTAGATGGCGCGGAACTGCTCGTTGACGTCGCGCAGGCGCTGCGACAGCGCGCGCCGCTCCGTCACGTCCAGCACCACGGCGCTCACGCCCATCAGTTCCTGGTCCGCCCCGCGCACCGGGTGGTAGCTGACGATCCAGTGGCGCTCGACCCCTGGCTCGGCGGCCCCGGCGATGCTCATTTCCTGCGCCGCCAGCGCCATGCCGTTGTCGCGCACATGCCGGAACGGCCGCTCGTACTGTTCGCCCAGCGCGCCGAACAGCTCGGGAAAAGTGTGGCCGAGGTGCTCCTGGTTCGAAATGCCGTTAAAGCGCGCCAGGTATTCGTTGATCAGCACGACCTTCAAGTCGAGGTCGACCATCGCCAGGCCAACCGGGGCGGCCGCATAGACGCTGGCCAGCAGGGCGTTGGAGCGTTCCAGTTCGGCCGTGCGCTCCTTGACCAGCTGCGCCACGTCGGTGCGGTAGCGGTGCAGCTTGACGTCCACCTCGCGCAGCGCGGCGGCCACTTCGTCGGCTTCACGGATGGCAAGTGGCGCCAGTTCGATGCGCTCGCCGCGCCCCAGTTTTACCGCCGGCGCGCACAGCGCGCGCACAGCCTTGCTGATCGTGCCGCCGATGGTCCAGGCGGTGACAAAGCCGACCGCCAGCAGGGCGCCGATGGCCACCAGCAGTCCGGCCAGGGTGGCATCGAGTACCCCGCGGGTGGCTTCCTCGGGCACGCCGACCG
>CAMLHI010000111.1 GCA_946479705.1 uncultured Oxalobacteraceae bacterium | reverse complement strand
AATAGGCGGACGGATCGTCCCGGGCCAGCTGCGGCATGTTCAGGCGCGCGCGCGGAATGATGGTGTTGCCCAGCTGGCTGAGGATTTCGACGAAGTAGGGATTGCCCGTGGCTTGCGCGATCAGCAGGTGGAACTGGCGGTCGGCGTCGACCGAGGTGCAGCCCAGCTGCAGGCTTTCGCGCATGGCGGCGAGGCACTGACCGAGCGCGGCGACCTGCGTGTCGCTGCGGCGCGAGGCGGCCAGCCAGGCCGCTTCGGCTTCCATGCTGATGCGCAGTTCGAGCATGGCCAGCACGTCGATCACGGTGACCATGCTGGCGCCGTGGATGCCCAGGCCGTGCTGCGGGCGCTCGATCACGAAGGTGCCGATGCCGTGGCGGGTCTGGACCCAGCGCCCGGCCTGCAAGTGCGAGAGGGCCTCGCGCACCACCGTGCGGCTGACCCCATACTCATGCATGATGGCCGACTCGGTGGGCAGCTTGTCGCCGACCTTGAGCACGCCGTTTTCGATTGCGGCGGTAATGCGTTCGACCACCCCCTCGGCCAGGGTGCGGTACTTTTTGCGCTGAGGCGCGGGCAGAGGGGAGGCGGTGGAAACGGTCATGCCGCTGATTATATCGCGCTTTTCAGTTGTATGACATCTTATGACAGCGAGCGTGATATCATCGCCGCACCTCACTGAAAGTCAACGATGAAGTGCCGAGATCATTGCGGGGCGTGCTGCACCGCGCCGTCCATTACGAGTCCAATCCCTGGTATGCCTGATGGGAAACCTGCCGGTGTCAGGTGCATTCAGCTTGGCGAAGACAATCGCTGCCGGGTCTTCGGAAAACCGGAGCGTCCGGCATTTTGCGGAGGATTGCAGCCGTCAGCCGAGATGTGTGGCGAAAGCCGAGAGCAGGCGATGACATGGCTTGAGACATTGGAACGCGAAACTCGACCATGAGAGCTGTTTGCCAGGTACCGGCATGCCCGATACCTAGCCTAGGAGTGCGCGCGGCAGAAGCTCGTCGGCCGCGCACACTCCTGGCCGAGCCGGGATTAGAACTTGTAGCTCACTCCGACGCGTACGACGGGCCAGAATTTGAAGTCCTTCATTTCGTCGTGCAAGCTGTCATTTTCGGCTCGCATGTCGGTGGCAATCTGCGTGCACACTGGCGCCGATGCCGTGCAACCATTGTTCGTCACCGAGGTCTTTGGCGTGCCTTGGAAAAGCACGCCGAAGTCGCTTGAGAAACCCCAACCCTTATCCTTGGCCACGGCATTGCCAAACCCGATGCCCAGGTACGGCGCCACCTTGCGGAATTCCACGGTGGCGTTGAGGCGGCCAAACGTGGAGCCGTTATAGGTGTTGCCATTGACGGTGTAGCTGCCATTGCCTGCAGGGCGTCCGTTGCCTTCGAACTTGTTGCCGTTGTGGACAAGGCCAGCGGTCAGGCGGAACGCGCCCTGCATCGGAAAATAGTCGACCAGCGCATCGAAGGTGGCAAGCTTGAGCTTCAAGTCATAGGTGACGTCGTCCGTGCTGTCTTCCATGGACCGGCTCAGGCCGTTGTAGCCGACGCGTGCGTTAAACGACTCCGACAGTGGCGTACTCAGGTGCACTGCGACGCCGGATGTGCCGACCCCGACCGTTAATCCGACGTCGGCGGCCTGGGCGGTCGCCTGCAGCGAGAGGGCTGCCAACAAGGCAATTGCGGTCGAAGTTTTTTTCATTGAAATTCCTTTGGAAATGAGTGGGGTGCGAAGACGCCGAGCTTTGGCCGCCATCGTCATGGTCGCCTGGCAGCCAGGCAAGCACCAAGGCCGGAATGCGGAAAAATGGCAAGGATGATTCCAAAAAGTCAGCATGAACATGCTATCAGGTAACATGCCTTGTGGAAATGGAAGTGTCACAATTTTGCCTTCAGTTGCAAGAATGCAACTGGTGAGTGCGATGGACGAGCTGTGGGCCTGGCCTGTATGGCTGTGCCTGGACTCGCTGATGGGAGTGCTGGCGCTTAATACACCTCAGATAAGAATGCAAATGAGATTGATTTTCATTTGCGTCTTGGTTATACTTTCGCAACCGAAATTTTTTGCCAAAAGTTAAACCAAGCCAATGAAAGTCACCATGAACCGCACCTCCCGCAAGCCAGGCAGTCTGCGTCTCGAGCAGGAATCCGCGCTCGGCGCCATGAAGAAAACCAGCCTGGCGATGGGCATCTCGACTGCCATGCTGATGCCGCTGGCGGCACTGGCGCAAACTGCCGAGAAGCCCCTGGCCCTGCCGGACGTGACGATACTGGGCAAGCGCATCGATTCGAACCCGAACGCCCAAACCGGCGTGCCCTACAAGGCCAAGACCTCGGCCGACAGCCGCCACACCCGCCCGCTGGCGGAAACTCCGCAAACCATCGCCGTGATCACCAAGGCCGCCATCGATGATGCCGGCGTGACCGACCTGAAGCAGATCCTCGGCGCCCAGCCCGGCATCACCCTCGGCACGGGCGAAAACGGCAATGCCTTCGGCGACCGCTACATCATCCGCGGCCAGGAAGCGCGTAGCGACGTTTTCGTCGACGGCCTGCGCGACCCCGGCATGAGCACCCGCGAGAGCTTCGCCATCGAACAGCTGGAAATCTCCAAAGGCCCGAACTCGAGCTTCGCCGGCCGCGGCACCGCCGGCGGCGCGGTCAACGCCATCACCAAGCAGGCCACGCTGGACCACGACTTCACCCGCTTCTCGGCCGCCGTCGGCACCGACAAGCTCCATCGCGTCTCCGCCGACGTCAACAAAGGCTTCGGTGAGCACTTCGCCCTGCGCGCCAATGTGCTCGACGGTCGCGAGGACGTGCCCGACCGCGCCCCATCGAACCGCGCCCGCCGCGGCGTCGCCCTGTCCGGCCTGTTCGAAGCCGACCAGGATCTGTCCGTGACGCTGGACTACTACGGCTTGCGCACCAAGGACAAGATGCCCGACCTGGGTAGCTACCTGACCGGCACCCTGCCCGACCGCGTGCCGGCCAAGAACGTGCCGCTGTACGCCCAGACCGGCGACTTCCTGCGCTCCGGGATCGACACCCTGACCGCGCGCGTGAGCTGGAAAATCCAGCCCGACCTCAAGCTCACCAGCCTGACCCGCTACGGCACCGCCAGCAATGCCTACAACACCACCGGCGCCTCCGCCAACACGCGCTACAACGGCGCCACCGGCACCGCCTACACCACCGCCTACATCGACAACGGTCACACCGGCTGGCAGGAAGTCGACTACTTCGCGCACCAGAGCAATCTGCGCTGGGATAAGCAGATCGGCGGCGTGAAGAACGAATTCATCTTCGGCGTCGAGTTCAACGACCACAAGGTCAAGTCGGGCGCCTATGCGCTCAACAACAGCGGCTTCAATTGCAAGAGCACCGCCGGCGTCGGCGCCAATAACGCCTTCTGCTTCACCGACAGCGCCGGCGTTGCCGTGCCCGACCTGAGCCGCCTGGCCACCCGCAATCCGCAGCGCCTGGACTTCAACCAGGACTGGCAAGTGAAAACCGTGGCGGTGAGCGCCATGGACACGGTCGACCTGACCGACCGCTTCACGGTCTTCGGCGGCCTGCGCGCCGACCACTTCGACCTGAGCCTGCTGCGCCGCACCGTGACCGCCACCGCCGCACCTGTGGTCGTTGGCGACTACGGCTACAACGACACCCTGGTCAACGGCCACCTCGGCCTGAGCTACAAGGTCGCCAAGGACGCCATCGTCTACGCCAGCGCCGCCACCGCGCAGGATATCAACGGCGGCGAGGCCGATGCCGGCACCTCCAGCGGCTACGGCGGCGCGGTTCTTTACGAGGGCAAGATCGCCGGCGCCAAGCCGGAAAGCTCGCTTAACCTGGAACTGGGCACCAAGTGGGACCTGTTCGACCACAAGCTGCTGGCCACCGCCGCGCTGTTCCAGACCACCAAGAAGGACGTGATGGAAGGCGCCAATTACGACACCGTCGGCACCTTCAACACCGGCAAGAACCGCGTGCGCGGCCTCGAGTTCGGCGTGGTCGGCAACTTCACCGAGAAACTGTCGGGCCAGATCGGCGGCGCCATCATGCAATCGAAAGTACTGGATTCGGCCACCGCCCTCAATATCGGCCACCCGCTCAGTAACTTCGCCAAGCAGACCTACTCCGCCCAGCTGAAGTACCAGCCGACCGACGCCTTCGCCTTCGGCAGCACGGTGCGCCACGAGTCCGACCGTTGCGGCGGCCAGCCCGACACTGGCGCCGGCTTCACCAACGGCGTGTGCTCGCAGCCGGTGCCCTCGTTCACCGTGTTCGACGTGTTCGCCAGCTACCGCTTCAGCCGCCGCTGGGACGTGCGCCTGAACGTGCTCAACGCCGGCAACAAGGACTACTACACGGCCGTGTACCGCTCCGGGTCCTTCCTGTACAAAGGCGACGCGCGTTCGGCACGCTTGACCATGAACTACGAACTGTAATCCCCTCCTGCCCCACACAGGTAAAATGCCGGGCTATCGACCCGGCATTTTTTTCGACCATGAGCGCTTCCCGACCCGATGCAGTGCCAGCCCAGCGGATACCGCCCGGGATCGGCTGCGCGCGCGACTACGAAACGCTGGCGCGCGCCTCCCTGCCCGCCGCCACCTGGGCCTACATCGCCGGCGGCAGTGGCCATGACACCACCGTGGCAGCCAACCGCGCCGCTTTTGCCCGCCGCGCCATCTACCCGCGCGTGCTGCGCGACGTGAGCGCCGGCCATACCCGCATTACCCTGGGCGGCGAGAACTTTGCCCATCCGCTGATGCTGGCTCCGGTGGCTTTCCACAAACTGGTCCACGGCGCCGGCGAAGTCGATACGGCGCGCGCCGCGCATGCCGTCGACAGCTGCCTGATCGCCAGTACGCTGGCCTCCTGCACGCTGGAAGAAATCGCGCGCGCGGCCGGCCCGCAGCGCTGGTTCCAGCTGTATTTCCAGACCGCTCGCGAAGCCACGCTGGACCTGCTGCGCCGCGCAGAGGCGGCCGGCTACGGCGCCATCGTCGTCACACTGGACGCGCCCATCCAGGTAGCCAGCCTGGGCGCGCTGAACCTGCAGTTCCAGATGCCCGCCGAGTGCGTGCCCGCCAACCTGCTCGCCTACCCGGCCGCCGATACACCCTCCCATGGCCCCAGCCGCATCTTCCAGGGTGTGATGCGCGCCGCGCCCAGCTGGAGCGACCTGGCCTGGCTGCTGCAGCACACCACGCTGCCGGTCTGGGTCAAGGGCGTGCTGCATCCGCACGACGCGGTGGCGCTGCGCGACGCCGGCGCCGCCGGGATCGTCGTTTCCAACCATGGCGGGCGCGGACTCGATGGCGCGCCCGCGAGCCTCGATTGCCTCGCCGCGATCCGCGCCGCGCTGGGACCCGACTATCCGCTGCTGTTCGACGGCGGCATCGGCTCCGGCGCCGACATCTTCAAGGCGCTGGCCCTGGGCGCCGACGCGGTGGCGGTCGGCCGCCTGCAGCTGTACGCCCTGCACGTGGCCGGCGCGCTGGGCGTGGCCCACATGCTGCGCCTGCTGCTGGAAGAACTGGAAGTGTGCATGGCGCTGGCCGGCTGCGCTACCATCGACGCTATCGACCACCACACCCTGATGCCATGCTGATCGCCATCGACGATGTATTGAGCCGCGACGAAGTGCGCCAGTTCCGCGCCTGGCTGGATGGCGCCGCATGGCAGGACGGCGCCGCCACCGGCGGCACCCAGGCGCGCCGCGTCAAGCACAATCTCCAGCTGGACGACGAGGCCGAACCGGCGATCGGCCTGGGCCAGCACATCCTGCGCAGCCTGGCAGCCAATCCGGTGTTCATCTCGGCCGCGCTGCCGCGCACCATCTATCCACCCAAGTTCAACCGCTACGAAGGCGGCGGTACCTACGGCACCCATGTGGACAGCGCCGTCATGCAGCTGCCCGGCGGCCAGCGCAGCCTGCGCAGCGACCTGTCGGCCACGCTGTTCCTGGCCGAACCGGACGAATACGAGGGCGGCGAACTGGAAATCGAGGGCGAGTTCGGGGTGCAGGCGGTCAAGCTGGAAGCCGGCAGCCTGGTGCTGTACCCCTCGTCGAGCCTGCACCGCGTCACTCCCGTGACGGCCGGCGCGCGCGTGGCCTCGTTCTTCTGGATCGAATCGCTGGTGGCCGATACTACCGACCGCGCCATGCTGTTCGACCTGGACCAAACCATCCAGCGCATCACGCCCGCGCTGGGCGACAACCATCCCGAGCTGGTCCGGCTCACCGGGATCTATCACAACCTGCTGCGCCGCTGGGCGATCACCTGACAAGGAACCATCATGACATCAACCCTGACCCGCATCGCCCTGCCCCTGCTGCTGGCGCTCGCCGCCGGTACTGCTTCGGCCCACGGCGACGTGAAATGCACGACCAAGCCGAAGTCCGAGTGGAAGTCGCACGAGGAACTGGCCGAGAAGCTGAAAAAGGAAGGCTGGGTCATCCGCCGCATGGAAGCGACCAGCTCGTGCTACGAGGTGTACGCCAAGGACCCGAAGGGCAAGCGCGTGGAAGCCTTCTTCGATCCGGTCACCTTCGCCCGTGTCGAAGAATAAGCTGAAGATCTGGGATGTGCCGGTGCGCCTGATGCACTGGCTGCTGGTGGCCAGCATCGCCGGCGCCTGGATCACGCGGCACCAGCGCGGCCCGCTGCATGAGTACTTCGGCTACGCGGCCGCGGCGATCGTCGCGGCGCGCCTGCTGTGGGGATTTGCAGGCAGCCCCCATGCGCGCTTCTCCCAGTTCGTGCTGGGCACGCGCGCGACGCTGACGTATGCGCGCCGGGTCGCGGCCGGCACCGCGCCGCGCTACCTGGG
>CAMLHI010000110.1 GCA_946479705.1 uncultured Oxalobacteraceae bacterium | reverse complement strand
TCGCTGCTGCGCAACAAGGATGCCGGCTCGCCGCTGTCCGACCTGGCCAAGGGCGCGTTCCAGACCGTCATCGGCGAAGTGGACGACAAGATCGACAGCAAGAAGGTCAAGCGTGTCATCGCTTGCTCCGGCAAGGTGTACTACGACCTGGTCAACGCCCGCAAGACGCGCGGCCAGAGCGATACCGCCATCATCCGTATCGAACAGCTCTATCCGTTCCCGCACAAATCGTTCGCGGCCGAACTGAAAAAGTTCCCGAACGCGACCGAACTGGTGTGGACTCAGGATGAACCGCAGAATCAGGGCCCATGGTTCCAGATTCAGCACAATATCTTCGAAAGCCTGGAAGCGGGCCAGCGTCTGGCATATGCGGGCCGTCCGGCATCCGCCTCGCCAGCCGTCGGTTATGCCGACAAGCACAACGCGCAGCAGAAGGAATTGCTGGAAACCGCGTTTTCGAAGCTCAAGGGTTTCGTCCTGACCAAATAAGAATGCGCCGCCCTCCCAAGCGGGGGCGGCCTGGATAATCTAATACGGAGTTTTTTAGCATGGCACAAATCGAAGTCAAGGTTCCCCAACTGTCCGAATCGGTTGCCGAAGCAACCCTGCTGGCATGGCACAAGAAAGTCGGCGAAGCCGTCGCGCGCGACGAAAACATGATCGACATCGAGACCGACAAGGTGGTCCTGGAATTGCCAGCCCCGTCGGCCGGTGTGATCACCCAGATCATCAAGGCGGACGGTTCGACCGTCGTGGCCGGCGAAGTCATCGCCATCATCGATACCGAAGCTTCGGCCCAGGCCAGCACCGCGCAAGTGGCCGCTACCCCTGTGGCCAACGCGCCGATCCCTGCTGCTGCCGCGACCGCCGGCGGCGCGTCCAAGTCGGACGTGGCCATGCCTGCCGCCGCCAAGCTGCTGGCCGATAACAACCTGAGCACCAGCCAGGTCACCGGCACCGGCAAGGATGGCCGCGTGACCAAGGGCGACGTGCTGGGCGCGGTGGCAGGCGGCGTCAAGCCTGCCGCTCCGGCCCCGCTGGCGCCAGCCGCGGCCAAGCCATCGCTGCAGCAGGTCGCCGCACCAAGCGCGCCGAACCTGGGCGAGCGTCCGGAAGAGCGCGTGCCGATGAGCCGCCTGCGCGCCCGTATCGCCGAGCGCCTGGTGCAGTCGCAGTCGACCAACGCCATCCTGACCACCTTCAATGAAGTGAACATGCAGCCGGTCATCGACCTGCGCAACAAGTACAAGGACAAGTTCGAGAAAGAGCACGGCGTCAAGCTGGGCTTCATGTCCTTCTTCGTCAAGGCGGCCGTGGCGGCACTGAAGAAGTACCCGATCATCAACGCTTCGGTCGACGGCAACGACATCGTCTACCACGGCTACTTCGACATCGGTATCGCGGTCGGTTCGCCGCGCGGCCTGGTGGTGCCGATCCTGCGCAATGCCGACCAGATGAGCATTGCCGACATCGAGAAGAAGATCGGCGAATTCGGCGCCAAGGCCAAGGAAGGCAAGCTGACCCTGGAAGACCTGACCGGCGGTACCTTCTCGATCTCGAACGGCGGCACCTTCGGTTCGATGCTGTCGACCCCGATCATCAACCCGCCGCAGTCGGCCATCCTGGGCGTGCACGCGACCAAGGACCGCGCCGTGGTCGAAAACGGCCAGGTCGTGGTGCGTCCGATGAACTATCTGGCCATGTCCTACGATCACCGCATCATC
Organism: uncultured Oxalobacteraceae bacterium; assembly: GCA_946479705.1. The sequence goes on along the minus strand of CAMLHI010000110.1, from coordinate 5,241 downwards.
GACGGCCGCGAAGCCGTGCTCGGTCTGGTGACCATGAAGGAAACGCTGGAAGATCCATCGCGCCTGCTGCTGGACCTGTAATACGGACGGCGCGCCGGGCGGGTGCGGCGTGCCGATGCTGATGGCTTTTTGCGAGGTGTCGTATGAATATCTCCGATGAAATCAAGCGTTTGCACGATCTGCATCTGGCCGGCGCCCTGACCGACGCCGAATTCGAGCAGGCCAAGGCCAAGCTCCTGAAGGGGGCGGTCGATCTGAACAAGCCGTCCCCGGGTGACGGCTCCTCCATCGGCAACGATCTGATGCAGTTGCGCCGTTCGCGCACCGACCGCTGGCTGGGCGGTGTGTGTGGCGGCCTGGCCCGCTTTACCAATACCGAGTCGTGGATCTGGCGCCTGCTGTTCGCGCTGTTTGTCCTGACCTTCGGCTTTTCCGTGGTGGCCTATCTGCTGATGTGGATTTTCGTGCCGGAAGAATAAATTTAGGAAAAATAATGAGCACTGCAAAACAATTTGACGTCGTCGTGATCGGCGCCGGTCCTGGCGGCTATGTGGCCGCCATTCGCGCCGCCCAACTGGGTTTCTCGGTCGCCTGTATCGACGAGTGGGCCAATGCCAAGGGCGGCCCGGCTCCTGGCGGCACTTGCACCAACGTCGGCTGCATCCCGTCGAAGGCGCTGCTGCAATCGTCCGAGCACTTCGAGCATGCCGGTCATGCGTTCAAGGAGCACGGCATCGATGTGGCCGGCCTGTCGCTGAACTTGCCGCAAATGTTGAAACGCAAGGAAACCGTCGTCAAGCAAAACAATGACGGCATCCTCTACCTGTTCAAGAAGAACAAGGTGTCCTTCTTCCACGGCCGCGGCAGCTTTGCCGGCGCGGGCGAGGGGGGCTACACCGTCAGCGTCACCGGCGCCAATGCCGACACGCTGCAGGCCAGGCATGTGATCGTCGCGACCGGTTCCAACGCGCGTGAACTGCCGGGCGCACCGTTCGATGAAAAGCTGATCCTGTCGAACACCGGCGCGCTGGCCATCGAAGGCGTGCCGGCCAAGCTGGGCGTGATCGGCGCCGGCGTGATCGGCCTGGAAATGGGCTCGGTCTGGCGCCGCCTGGGCGCGGAAGTGACCGTGCTGGAAGGCTTGCCGACTTTCCTCGGCGCCGTCGACGAGCAGATCGCCAAGGAAGCGCACAAGATGTTCGTCAAGCAGGGCTTGAACATCAACCTGGGCGTGAAGATCAACAAGGTCACGGCTGCCGGCGACAAGGTCACCGTGGAATATGCCGATGCCAAGGGCGACGCGCAAGTGGGCGAATTCGACAAGCTGATCGTGTCGATCGGCCGCGTGCCGAATACCAATGGCCTGGGCGCCGAGACGGTCGGCCTGAAGCTGGACGAGCGCGGCTTCATCGCCGTCGACGACGACTGCAAGACCAGCCTGCCGAACGTGTGGGCGGTGGGCGACGTGGTGCGCGGCCCGATGCTGGCGCACAAGGCCGAGGAAGAGGGCGTTGCCGTGGCCGAGCGTATCGCCGGCCAGCATGGTCACACCAACTTCAATACGATTCCCTGGGTGATCTACACCTCGCCGGAAATCGCGTGGGTGGGCCAGACCGAGCAAGCCTTGAAGGCAGCCGGCGTCGCGTACAAGGCAGGTACTTTCCCCTTCCTGGCCAACGGCCGCGCGCGCGCCCTGGGCGATACCTCGGGCATGGTCAAGTTCCTGGCCGATGCCACGACCGATGAAATCCTCGGCGTGCACATCGTCGGACCGATGGCTTCCGAACTGATTTCGGAAGCCGTGGTGGCGATGGAATTCCGTGCCTCGGCCGAAGACATCGCCCGTATCTGCCACGCGCACCCGTCGCTGTCGGAAGCGACCAAGGAAGCGGCACTGGCCGTCGACAAGCGCGCGCTGAACTTCTAATTTGTTCCCCCCAGCCGGCCGGGCGCCTTCGCGCGCCTGGCCGGCCTTCGTATTGCCCTCCCATGAATGTCCAAGAGTTCTACCAGCATGCGCTGTCCCAGCGCGGTTTCACATCCGATGCGGCCCAGCAGGCCGCGGTAGACCGCTTGCAGAAGGCGTACGAGGACTGGGTCTATTACCGGTCCCAGCGCTCGTCCACTTTCAAACGCCTGATCAACCGTCCCGACGTGCCGCGCGGCGTCTACCTGTGGGGCGGGGTAGGGCGCGGCAAGTCGTTTTTGATGGACAGTTTTTATTCCGTGGTGCCGGTGGTGCGCAAGACCCGCCTGCATTTCCACGAGTTCATGCGCGGCGTGCACCGCCAGCTCGATGAATTGAAGGGCGTGGCCGATCCGCTCGATGAAGTGGCGCGCCGCATCGCCAAGAAATACCGCCTGATCTGCTTCGACGAATTCCATGTGTCGGACATTGCCGACGCCATGATCTTGTATAACCTGCTGTCGGCGCTGTTCGCCAACGGGGTGTCCTTCATCATGACCTCGAACTACGATCCGGACCTGCTGTATCCGGACGGGCTGCACCGCGACCGCATGCTGCCCACCATCGCCCTGCTCAAGGACAAGCTCGACGTGCTCAATGTCGACGCCGGCATCGATTACCGCAAGCGCACCCTGGAGCAGACCCGGAGCTATTACACGCCGCTGTCGGCCCAGGCCGACCAGGCCTTGCGCGACGCCTACGCGGCGCTGGCCGAGACGGCCGATGAAGACCCGCGCGTGCATATCGAGAACCGCGAAATCCGCGCGCTGCGCCGCGCCGGCAGCATCATCTGGTTCGATTTCGCCACCCTGTGCGGCGGGCCGCGTTCGCAGAACGATTACCTGGAACTGGCCAGCCAATTCCACACCGTGATCCTGTCGGGCATTCCGGCCATGTCGGTGGCGCAATCGTCGGAAGCGCGCCGCTTCACCTGGCTGATCGATGTGTTCTACGACCACAAGGTCAAGCTCTTGATGTCGGCCGCCGTCGAGCCCGAGCTGCTGTACACCCAGGGCGTGCTGTCGAACGAGTTTCACCGCACCGTCTCGCGTATCATTGAAATGCAGTCGCGTGAATACATGCAGACCCAGCGCCGCGACGCGGCCGATGCGATTGCCTGAGCCACCACGAAAGCCGCTGCCGATGATGAAATTCCTGTGTTCGACCCTGTCCTTGCTGGCGCTGGCCGGCTGCAGTACGCCCGCGCTGCCGCCCTCCGCCGCGCCGGTGGTGCCGATGACGCATTCGGTCGAGCAGGCGGACAGTACCTTGCGCCGGGTGGCGGCCGAACGTGCCCAGGCCGAGACGCGCTATGCCGCCAGCGAGCAGCTGTGCTACGCCAAGTTCTTTGTGACCAGTTGCCTGGACCAGGCCAAGGAAGAGCGGCGCAGCAAGCTGGAGGTCTTGACCGCGTTGGAAAACGAAGCCCAGTACTTCAAGCGCAAGGCGACCGTGGACGAACGCGACCGCAAGCTGGCCGAAGCGCAGAAGGAGTTCGACGCCGAGGAAGCGCGCCGGATGGCCGAGCCGGCCGCGCCCGCACCCGAGCCGGCGGCGCCGCGCGCGCCGCGCGGGCGTCTGGCCGAGCGCCAGGCCGAGCATGCCGCGCGCCTGGCCCGGCAGGCCGACAAGGATCGTGCCAAGGAGGCTGCGGCGCCAGCCAAGATCGCCGCGTTCGAAAAGCAGCAAGCCGACGCGCTGGCGCGCCAGCGCAAGGTGGCCGAGCGCAAGGCGGAGCGGGCCAGGAAGCAGGCCGAGAAGGAAGCGGCGGACAAGGCCGAGGCAGAGGCGGCCAGGGCGGCAGCGGCCAGGACTGGCCGCTAGCGACGCGTTTCTGGCGGGGCGCGATCAGACTGCGCGGCCCATCTTCTGGACTGTGTAGTTGGGCACTTCCTTGGGCGGCTTGACCAGGCGTACGATGGCCATGGTGCAATTGTCGCCCTTGCCCTGGGCGCGTTCGCCCGCTTTGCTGATCAGCATTTCCGAGGCTTGGCGCGGGGCGTTCTTGGCGGTCACCGCACCCAGTTCGGCATCGGTGAAGAAATGCCACAAGCCATCCGAGCACAAGAGGAAGATGTCGCCCGCATCGAGCTTGTCGTGCACGCTGATGGTGACGTACGGTTCCTTGCGGCTATTGCCCAGCACATTGACCAATAGTTTGGAGTGACGGTGGTTGCGTGCCGCTTCGAGCGGCAGCTTGTCGGTGCCGACCAGGTGCTCGATGTAGTCGGCATCGCTGGTGCGGTGCAGGCATTGCCCGTTCGAAAAGCGGTACAGGCGCGAATCGCCCACATGGGCCCAGACCGCGCGCCGGTCGGGCGTGATCAGCAAACCGACGAAGGTGCAGTGCGGCTCGCTCTGGGTGGCCACGCCATTCATCTTGATCACCAGATGGGTCTCGTGCACGATATCGCGCAGCAAGCCGGCCAGCTTGTCGATGCTGGGCTGGTCGCCCGGTTTGAATTCGTCGAACAGCTGCTTGGCCGTGTGCAAGACCTGTTCGGACGCGGCCGCGCCGCCGGCGATGCCGTCGGCCAGCACCGCCAGCACGTAGCCGGGCGAATGCGCCCCGGTGAACAGGGCGGTACGGTCATTTTGCTGAGGACGGTTGCCGATGTGCTGGGCAGTACCGGCCTCGATCTTGTAAGGAGTCATATGGGCTGGGCTGTGAGTCCATGTTGCATACCGATTATTCTGTGTTGGCGGCAACCTCGACGTAGATTAAACTATGCACTCGGAATGCACAATTGAGCAAGGCCGAATATTTACCGTGTGCAACAAATTTGTATCTGATTGTAAAGCGCTTTTCGTGCGCACTCTTGAAGTATTCCGAAAAAAACCGGTAGGAACCGCATAATGAATGATGTCCAAGAAATCCAGCGCCGTTTGATCGAACTTGACGTGGAACATCGCGACCTGGATGCGGTCATAGATTTGCTGACCCTGGACGGGCACCACGATCAGTTACAATTGCGCCGCCTCAAAAAACGCAAACTGCAGCTGAAAGACCATATCACGCTGTTGAAAATGCAACTGGTGCCGGACGTCCCAGCCTGACGCCTACCCTGACCTTGCCGCTACCGCCGAGCCGCTGACACTTTGACCGACCCTCTACTTGCGCCTGGCGCCGCCGGCGATGCCGACGCTCCCGCGTCCGCGCCCGCCGGCAAATACGATAGCGAGATCGACCGCCTGTTCAGCGCGGGCGGCCCGCTCGCGCCCGCGGTCGGCGCCTTCAGTCCGCGCCGCTCGCAAACCGAGATGGCCAAGGCGAT
>CAMLHI010000109.1 GCA_946479705.1 uncultured Oxalobacteraceae bacterium | reverse complement strand
GCGCAATTCTAGCCTGTCTCATACATTCACGGGGTCGGGGCCCCAACGACATTTTTAAGGAGTGTTTTCATTGGGCGTCTGCCCAGCTCCCCCGAACAAAGTTGTTAGCCACTGCGCCCAATACCACATGGGAACGGCCAGCTGAAGCGAAGCAATGACGGCGTTAATCGACCGCAACGCGGCGATAGACGATATTTCTGATGCACGGCATAAGCCAGACCCGCTGCGTTTCACGCGGCGCCGGGACAGCTTTTTCCGCGACAAAGGGGAATTCGATGACACATCGTGCAGTTAGCGATATTGGGGCGGCCGCCAAGACCGCCCCCACCTCGGCCCGCCAGCCGATCACGTGGCCTACCTGGACATCCGTGAGCAAAACGGCACGCGGCGTCTTGACGACCGCGCAGCACACCCTGACCGTATTCGGTCTTTCCGCAGTCGCCGTGACCGCGGTCCTGTACACCCGCCCCGACCTGGCCCAGCAGGTCTCGCACTTGATCGCCCCGCCCAAGGCAGACGCTCCGGCGCCTGTGGCAGCGCCAGCCCTGTCGGCCCTGATGGACAAGCCGGCCGTGGCCGCCCAGCCCGCCGTCGAAGCCAAGCCAGCACCGCTGACGGCCGAAGAAAAGGCCATGCTGGGCACCAGCAAGCAACAGCAGTTCGTGACCTCCTGGCTGTCCAAGCGCTACCGCGTGGCCGGCGACGCCGCCAACATGCTGGTGTCGACCGCTTACCTGACGGCGCGCGAAATCAAGATCGACCCGCTGCTGATCCTGGCCGTGATGGCCATCGAATCGGGCCTGAACCCCTTCGCCGAAAGCCCGGTGGGCGCGCAAGGCTTGATGCAGGTGATGTCGAAGGTGCACCACGATAAATTCGAGGACATGGGCGGTGCCAAGGCAGCCCTCAATCCGGTGGCCAACATCCGTGTGGGCGCTCAGATCCTCAAGGAATACGTCAGCCGCGGCGGTTCCGTCGAAGCCGGCCTGAAGACCTATGTGGGCGCCTCGGCGTTCGAGAACGACGCCGGCTACGGGTCGCGCGTCATGGCCGAATTCCAGCGCCTCAAGCAGGTCGCCGCCGGCAAGAAAGTGCCGACCACGACCGCTCCGCCAGCGCCGACCCTGGTGGTGCAGAAGGCCACGCCGAAAGCCGAACCGCAAGTCGCTGAAGCCAGCGTGGGCAATCCGATCGCCGGCCTGTAACAAACAGCTAATTTCAACCTGCCCAGCGGCCCGATCACCGATCGGGCCGTTTTTCGTTAACACGCCGCTTTTATATTCCCGCGCACAAGCTTTTCATTGATATCCCATTTACGAGGGCATACAGCTGCCGCGCCATCGCCGTCCGCGGAAAAATGAAATATCGATACTTGGTCGCCGGAATCCCTCCATTTTAATTTCCTGACTTTGGTCAAGGACGATTTATCCAAATTTAACCAAAGTCGGCAGTGCGGAAGGACTGTTCGCGACATTCAGGTAAATAAACGGAGAAATTACAATGAAGCATACGATAGCCGAGGTAGGCACAAGGGCTGAGGCGGCGGCACCGCATATCCGCTCACTGGAAATGATGCTGGACGATATGCGCAGCAAGACGCCGGCATCATCGCCCTTGCGACCGTTTTTGCCAACCATGCCGGCCGACCAGTATATGGCGCTGAAGGCCAAGCTGCGCGCCCAAGGGTTTTCCGCTGAAAAGCCGTTGGCGGAGAAACCGCGACCGCACGCCCCAGTGGTCCTGATCGGCCCCGAATTTGCTGGCGCAAGCAATGTTGATGGTTTATGGCCGCCCGATACCCATGGCGCCATCGGCGTTTCCGAATTCGTCGAAGTGAGCAATTCGCACATCGACATTTACCAAAGAAGCGATCCAGCCAATCGCACCAGCCTTTCGCTGGCAGCATTCTTCGGTTATTCCGCGCAAACCTTATTCGACCCGCGCGCAGTGTACGACAGCACCTGGAACCGCTGGATTATTACTGCCGAGGCATTTCCGGAATCATCGACGCTCCAATATCACTTTATTGGCATCTCGACGACGGCGGACGCACTCAGCCCGTTTTTCATCTATGCGATCAATGTCGCCTTCTTCGCCGATGATTTCTGGGATTATCCGCAACTTGGCATGGATCAGGATTCCATTATCATCACCGCCAATATTTTCGGTACGGCAGGGTTTAAAGGGGCCGACATGTTTGCGGTCGCAAAAGCCAGTCTGTACAACGGCTGGGGCTTTTCCGTCCCCGTCTTCGTCGGCCTGGTGGGCACGCTGGCACCGCCGATCGTATTGGACCAAAATGCGCGCACCTTCCTGCTTGCCGCGCCACCGGGCGGCAGCCAGCTTTACCTGTACACGCTGACAAACTCCAGCCGGCCCAACGCGACTCAATTGACCGGCCCGGTTGGTGTACCGGTCGACGCGTATGCACCGCCGCCGCCCGCGCCCCAGCCTGGCACCACCGCCGTGCTCGACACGCTGGACGCCCGCTTTGTCAACGCGAGCACACAGACCGGCACCTCGCTGTGGCAGGTGCACTCGATCGACTATTATGGGTTCGCAACGCCGAAGTTTTACCAAATCAACACGGAAACCAACACTGTCACACAGAGCAATTTCTTTTACGGGACGTCGACCTCGTACGATTTCAATGCGTCAATCGCGGCAAACGGGGACAACGATATTTTCCTGACCTGGTCAATGACGGACCCAACGGCCGGCACCAACGCCCAAGTGCGCTTTTCCGGCTGCGATCACCATGACGGTGCCTGTGCCCCGGGGGCGGGTATGGCGGTCTATACGAGTCCGACATCCTATGCCGGATTTCGGTGGGGCGACTACTCGGCCGTGACAATCGATCCATTGAACCGTCGCCATGCATGGCTGGTGAACGAGGCGATCACCGCGGTCGGCGACTGGGGCAGCCGCATTGCCCGGGTGGGATTTGCAGCATAAAACAAGCGGGACGGTGGAGGTGCAGCGTGTGGGCCGGGTTCTGGCGCGTGCAGTACCCGGCCGTTTTAGTTTGGTACGGCCTCGCCGTGGACGGCCGGATGGCAGGAGGCTAGCGCCGGCCGTCGGCCGCCACTTCATCGGGACGCAGGCGCGGGGCCAGCTTGTCCAGCACACCGTTGACGTACTTGTGGCCATCGATCCCGCCAAAGGACTTGGTCAGCTCGACCGCTTCGTTGATGACGACGCGGTAGGGAATGTCCAGGTTGTTCTTCAGCTCGTAGGCGCCCAGCAGCAGCACGCCATGCTCGATCGGCGACAGCTCGGCCACCCCACGGTCGATCAGTGGCGCGAAACTCTCGCGCAGGGCCACCGATTCCTGGATGGCGCCGTACAGCAGTGCGCCGAAATACTCGGCATCGGCCTTCTCGAAGCCGTGCGCGGCGCGGATATTGTTGACGACCGTGCTGGCCGTCTCGTTGTTCAGCAGCCATTGATACAGGCCCTGCAGGGCGAACTCGCGCGCGCGGTGACGCGGCGTGCGGTTCTTGCTGGGATTGGCGTGCGTGGATTTGTCTGTCATTGCCTTACCTATTGCTGTCTAAATTGGGAACGAAGCTTATTCTTCGTCCGCTTGCAGTTCGTCGAGGGCGATCAGCAGATTGGCCATCTCGACCGCCACGCGGGCCGCGTCGGCGCCCTTCTCGGCCATGCGGGCTTCGGCCTGCTCGTCGTTCTCGGTGGTCAGCACGGCGTTGGCGATGGCCATGCCGTAGTCCAGACCCACGCGGGTGATGCCGGCGCCGGATTCGTTCGAGACCAGCTCGAAGTGATAGGTTTCGCCGCGGATCACGGCGCCGAGCGCGATCAGCGCGTCGAACTGCTGGGTCTCGGCCATTTTCTGCAGCGCCAGCGGGATTTCCAGCGCGCCCGGCACGGTCACGTGCAGCACGTCTTCGTCGGCCACGCCCAGATGCTTGAGCTCAGCCAGGCAGGACGACAGCAGCCCGTGTCCGACATCGGCGTTGAAGCGCGCCTGCACGATGCCGATGCGCAGGCCGGAGCCGGTCAAGTTGCTTTCATAAGTTCCTACGGTCATGGCTGCCCTCTTTGTTTTATTGATGAATAGTTGATAGTACCGCGATCAGAGTTCGGGCTTCGCCAGATAGCCGGTCACTTCCAGATCGAAGCCGGTCATCGATGGCATCTTGCGCGGGCTGGCCAGCAATTGCATCTTGCCCACGCCCAGATCCTTGAGAATCTGCGCGCCGATGCCGTAGGTGCGCAAGTCCATGCTGGCGGCGCGCGCCTGCGGACGGGTGTCGGTGCGGTCGAGCGCGGCAAACTGGGCGAACAGCTGCTCGGCCGTCTCGCCGCAGTTGAGCAGCACCATCACGCCGCGCTCGGAGGCCTTGATGGCGCGCATGGCCGAAATCATGGTCCAGGAGTGGGTCGTGGCGCGGCTTTCCAGCAGGTCCAGGATCGATACCGGCTGGTGCACCCGCACCAGGCATTCGAGTTCCGGCGCGATGTCGCCGTGCACCATGGCCAGGTGGGCTGCGCCGCTGGGCTTGTCGCGGAAGGCGATCAGGCGGAAGTCGCCGAACTCGGTGCTCATGGGACGCTCGGCAATGCGCTCGACCAGGCACTCGTTCTGGCCGCGGTAATGGATCAGGTCGGCAATGGTGCCGATCTTGAGCTTGTGTTCCTGCGCGAACTCCAGCAGGTCCGGCAGGCGCGCCATGGTGCCGTCGTCCTTGAGGATTTCGCAGATCACCGAGGCGGGGGTCAGGCCGGCCATCTCGGTCAGGTCGCAGCCGGCTTCGGTATGGCCGGCGCGCATCAGCACGCCGCCGCGCTGGGCCTTGAGCGGGAAGATGTGGCCGGGCTGGACGATGTCGGCCGGGGTCGCGTTCTTGGCCACCGCGACCTGGATGGTGCGGGCCCGGTCGGCCGCCGAAATGCCGGTGGTGACGCCTTCGGCCGCCTCGATCGAGACGGTGAAATTGGTGCCGAAGGAGGTCCCGTTACTGGTCGTCATCATCGGCAGGTTCAGCTGCTTGCAGCGCTCTTCGGTCAGGGTCAGGCAGACCAGGCCGCGCGCATGCTTGACCATGAAATTGATCGCTTCGGGCGTGACGAAATCGGCGCCGAGCACCAGGTCGCCTTCATTCTCGCGATCTTCCTCGTCGACCAGAATGACCATGCGCCCGGCGCGCAATTCGGCGACAATTTCCTGCGTGCTGGAGATAGACATCGGTTTTCCTTCTTTCGAAATGCTGCTAATACGCAATCCGCTATTTTAATGGATACGCTTACCGAGCGGCAGAAAATAGGCCGCCTGTCCAGCGAAGGGAGTAAAATTCCCTACCTTAATTTAAATATAATTTTGACAATGACCAAGCAATTTGTCCGCCATGCCTGCACCGCCGCCATCATTCTCGCCCTGAGCGCCGCCAGCCAGGCCGCCATCAAGCTGAGCGATCCGATCCCGGTCGGCCCCCAGGTCAAGGTCGGCAAGCTGGCCAATGGCTTGACGTATTACATCCAGAAAAACGGCAAGCCGGAAAAGAAGCTGGAGCTGCGCCTGGTGGTCAAGGCCGGCTCCATCCTCGAGGACGAAGACCAGCGCGGCCTGGCCCACTTCACCGAACACCTGGCCTTCAACGGCTCGACCCACTTCAAGAAGCACGAGCTGGTGTCCTACCTGCAATCGATCGGCGTGAAATTCGGTGCCGACCTGAACGCCTACACCAGCTTCGACGAAACCGTCTACATCCTGCCGATTCCCACGAATAAAAAGGAAGACGTCGACAAGGGCTTCCTGGTGCTGGAAGACTGGGCCGGCGGCTTGACCCTGGACGCCGCCGCCATCGACGCCGAGCGCAGCATCGTGCTCGAAGAACTGCGCCTGGGCAAAGGCGCGCAAGACCGCATGAACAAGATCCTGCTGCCGAAGATCTTCAACGGTTCGCGCTACGCCGAACGCCTGCCGATCGGCCAGGAAGACATCATCCAGCACGCCAGCTACGACACCGTGCGGCGCTTCTACAAGGATTGGTACCGGCCCGACCTGATGGCCGTGGTGGTGGTGGGCGACATCGAGCCGGCCGAGGCGGAAAAGCTGGTCAAGGCGCACTTCGGCAAGCTGAAGAACCCGGCCCATGAGCGCGAGCGCAGCTACGCCACCATTCCCACCCGCACCCATACCGAAGCGTTGGTCGTGACGGACAAGGAAGCCGGCGGCAATGCCGTGCTGATCCGCTACCCGCTCACCGACAAGAAAGAACGCGCCGACTTCGCCGACTACCGCGACAAGCTGGTCGAATCGCTGTTCTCGGCCATGCTCAACCAGCGCCTGGCCGAGATCGGCCAGCAGCCCGAGCCGCCCTACCTGGGCGCCGGCAGCGGCATCAACCGCCTGACGCCGCGCTACAAATCCTTCATATCCTCGGCCGGCCTGGGCAAGGGCGGCGCCACCCCGGCCATCGATGCCCTGATGCAGGAAAATGCGCGCGCGCGCCAGTTCGGCTTCAGCGCCGCCGAACTCGACCGGGCACGCAAGAACATGATGCGCAGCTACGAGCGCGCCTACCTGGAGCGCGACAAGACCGATTCGTCCAGCTATGTGGGCGAATACGTGCGCAACTTCCTGGAAAAGGAAAGCATTCCCGGCATCGAAAACGAGTACCGCTATGTGCAGGAACTGCTGCCGGCGATCACCCTGGACGAAGTGAACCGCTACGCGCGCGCCACCATTCCTGCCGAGTCCGGCAAGCTGGTGGTCTACATGGGCACCAACAGCGCCGACGCGCCCGCCCCTAGCGGCGAACAATTGCTGGCCAGCGTGGCCGCGGCTGAAAAGACCAAGGTCAAGCCGCTGGAAGACAAGGCCGTGGCGCAAAACCTGATGGACAAGCCGCCCAAGGCGGGCAGCATCGTGGCGGAAAGCCAGGACAAGGCCCTGGGCCTGACCCGCCTGACCCTGTCGAACGGCGTCAAGGTCATCCTCAAGCAGACCGACTTCAAGAACGACCAGGTGCTCATGAGCGCGGTGC